>JARBUQ010000274.1 GCA_029239545.1 Paenibacillus sp. | reverse complement strand
GATATAAAAATCTGCAGATGTATAATCAGGGATAATATTAGGTGCTTGGCCGCCCTCTTTAATAACTCCGTGAATCCGAACATGCTTGCTAAGCTGCTGCCTCAGAGCATTGATACTGTTGAACAGCTGCAACATCGCATCCAGGGCATTCATACCTTCATGCGGGCTTGCTGCGGCATGAGCCGGCTTACCATAGTATTCAAATCGGATTGGATCCATAGCCAAGGAATTCCCGGATTTCTCATGGTGGTAGTAGGGATGGGCCATAAGCGCAAAATCTACATCATCGAATAATCCGGCATCGGCCATTGGGACCTTGGCTCCCTTGGTCTCTTCTGCAGGAGTACCATATACGCGAATCTCTCCGCCAATTTCATCGATAACAGCCTTCAGGCCAACTGCGGCAAGCATGCTCATCGAACAGATCAAATGGTGCCCACAAGCATGCCCAAGCTCTGGAAGAGCGTCATATTCGCATAGAAAGGCTACAATAGGACCAGGCTTGACGGAGGTGTACGTGCCCAGAAAAGATGTGGGGATATCAAGGATCCCTGTCTGCACCTGAAAGCCTTGTATGCGCAGCTCATCGGTGAGTCTCGCGAATGCCAGGAACTCGGCATGCCCTAATTCGGGATTGTTGCCAATATATTGAGATATAGCGATGAATCGATCGGACTGATCATTAATGTGATTAACTATCCGGCTCTTTGGGTCAAGTATGGACATAGAACGCATCCCTCTCCTTAGTTGGTATAGGATTCCGCCTCTCTATTGTATACCATACGTGGAAGATGAGCCACTTCTCCCTTCGCACCTTGCGCGGTGCGAAAACTCATATAGGAATAACGTATAATCTTTAAAAAATAATTCCCATAATCGATTTCCTGAATAAACTGTAGAAGGTCACTCGATTGGAGGATGGAACATATGAGAAAGCAGGAATTGCATTACTTGGCGATCGGGGATTCTCTGACTGTCGGATATGGTGCACCTATTGAATACAGCTTCGTGAATCGTTACCGGGAGCTAGCAGAGCAAGCTCTTGACCGGAAAATTATTCTCCATCAGGCTGGCAAAAATGGGGCAACTGCCGAAGATACATTGTTCACCGTGAGGCAGGATCCGGAGATACGGTTGCTGATACGGAATGCAGATCTGATCACGATAACTGCGGGAGGCAATAATCTGATCCAAGCGGCAAAATCGTATTTCGTGGACCGGGAAACCAAGGTGCTCAAAACGGCATTGGTACAATACGGGCATCATATGCGTCAGCTGGTAAGCGAAATTCGGCGTTTGAAGGTAAATAAAAGACGACTTTGCGCCATTCGCATGCTCGGAATCTACAATCCGCTGCCTCATTTCCATGAAGCCGTATTCTGGGTGCAGCGCTTTAATGCTCATCTTGAACGTCTGGAGAAGGATCCATTCCGTATGGTCAACATCTATGATGCATTCTTAGGACAGGAAGAGGAGCTGCTCTCGGATGATCAATATCATCCCAACTCTGAAGGATACCGGCTTCTGGCAGAGCAGACCCACCTTCTGGGCTACGGCCCCTTACAGGAGCGAACCCCTCGTTAATACGTTCATTCTCACTGTAATGTTGTCCTTATGAAGGACTGTTTACTTATTGAGTAGTGCTGTAAGTGCAGGCACTACCTCGAATAAATCTCCAACAATCCCATAATCGGCAATCTGGAATATCGCAGCCTCCGGATCTTTGTTAATGGCGATGATCATCCTGGATGAGCTCATGCCGGCAAGATGCTGAATTGCCCCGCTGATGCCGCAAGCAATATAGACATCAGGTGTAACAACTTTACCCGTTTGGCCAATCTGCAGGGAGTAATCACAATAACCGGCATCACAAGCACCCCGGGAAGCTCCAACAGCTCCGTTAAGCGCTGCCGCTAGCTCCTCCAAAGGCTTGAAGCCCTCTGAGCTCTTTACACCACGCCCCCCTGAAACAATAATGGAAGCCTCTGACAAATCCGAGTTTCCAGTTTTCTTCCTTGCAACGTTAATCATCCTGATACGCGGAGAGGCTATCGGGATATAAGGGACAAGCTCAGGTCGGAGGGAGGGGGGCTTTTCAAGAGGCAGATCCATTGTAATATTATTCGGACGAATTGTAATTACCCCACGAGGAGAGGTGAAAGTTCTGTATTCCAATGCTTTGCCTGCATAAATGGGACGTTGGAACAACAGCTCGCCATCATTTTCAACTACCGCCACAACATCAGCTATTAGACCTGCCTGTATATACTCTGCTACAGCCGGAGCGGCATCCCGGCCGATTGAAGTATGTCCGAACCAGACAAAATCCGGCTGAGCTAAGTCAACTACCGATCGGATCGCTTGTGTATAGCTCTCGGAGGATGGCAGTTCCAGCTCGGGATGCAGGACAGCATATACATGATGAACTCCATAAGCAGCCAATTGTTCAACAGCCTCATCCAGCTCCTTACCCTCGGGTAAGGAGCTAATGATTACTGCTTCAACTTTAGCCCCTTCTTCTTGATCATGGACTCCACCACCATTTCTATTTATCCAGTAACGTTTTGCAGCACATACAGCCTCGAGCGTAACTTTGCGCAAGGAGTTGCCTGTAAGCTCAGCAATAATTAAAGAACGGTTTGTCATCGTACGTCACCTCTTTTCAGAAAGTTATTCGATTGTGACATGTGCTTTGATTACACCTGCCAGTTGTTGGACCCTTTCATGGATTTCTCCGCGAAGAACAATCCCTTCTTTTCTTTGAGGAGGAAGGGTGAGCGAATGAATCTGAGTTAAAGGGGCGAGCTTGGAGCCTTCCAAACCAAGATCATCTGTCTGGAGAACTTGGAACGGCTTCTTCCTCGCCTTCATTATGCCTGGAAGTGAAGGGTATCGGGGTTCATTCAGCCCTTGCTGTGCAGTGAACAGAGCAGGGAGTTCAACCTCTGCAGTTTCGGTGGCTCCTTCCACATCCCGCTCCACTATGGCTAAGTTTGGATTGGATTGGCTAATTTCAAGCTTTGTTATTGCTGAGATATGTGGTATTCCCAGGCGAGAGGCGACCCTGATAGCGACCTGTCCAGAGCCTTGGTCCACAGAGAAGAAACCTCCAAGAATAAGATCGGCAGAAAGCCTGCACACACATGCGCTCAACAGAGCAGCTGCAACCGCTTCATCATAGGGAGCAGCGGGCGGCTCGATTCGAACGGCCTCATCTGCTCCCATGGCAAGCGCGGTGCGGAGTGCTTCTGCACAACGTTCATGCCCAAGAGACACAACCGTTACTTTTCCAGCGTGAGCTTCACGCAGTCTTATCGCTTCCTCGACCGCATACTCGTCATAAGGATTTATAACGAATTTGACCCCATCCTCGTCAACGGTACCCTCGGTTAGTTTGATTTTCTCCTCTGTGTCGAAGGTTTGCTTAATAAGTACAACTATATTCATATTCAAACTCCTTTCTTATACAGCTGATCCCTAATTTAGTTAATAGCATTAAATTTAATATTCATTTTCCTGTCATGGGACCACCCTTACATTTCATAAATTTCTACTATAGGGTTGAAACGTCAACAATGGATGACATTTTATTCATATGAATCATTTATTCGGAATAGATCAATTGCCAAAGGATCGATGATGGTTGTGGCCGAAAGGAGGCGGGTCCATGTTAGGACAGTGGCTGAACGGATTGCTGGCTCTCCTTGTGACTGCTGCCGGATTAACCTTATTCGTTAAAGCAGTGTACCATCGGGTGTTATATATGCAGTTGGGCCGTTCCTCAGCAAGTGGGAATATTAAACAGCAGCAGGAACAGACAAGAAAAGAGAACAAACGCGATTGGATGAGGCAAGTTTTTGGACATCGCAAGCTGCTTCACGATCCGAAGAGCGGCATTATGCATTTGTTGTTATTTTATGGGTTTATTATTTTACAGCTCGGCGCAATGGATTTGATTTATAAAGGTGTATTCCACTCGCCGCTTCCCTTGCCGTGGTATCGCTGGTTTTTGCTCAGTCAGGAAATAACAGCTGTTACTGTACTTTTCGCTGCCGCATATGCCGGGTACAGGCGTTATGTAGAAAAGCTGAAGCGATTGAAGCGTGATTGGAAGCCCAGTGCAGTATTAATGCTAATCGGTGGATTGATGGTTTCAGTGTTGCTTACATCAGGTTATGATCGGCTGCTGCAGGGTGAGGAATGGTCAGCAACCTCGCCCGCTGCGTCGGCAATTGCCTGGATGTTCGCAGGCGTGCCGGATACTGGAGCGGCTATTTTATATTATTTCAGTTGGTGGACACACCTGATTATTCTGCTTGGGTTTCTGGTATACATCCCGCAATCCAAGCATTTTCACCTTATTACAGCACCAATAAATTTGTGGTTGAAGAAGAATGCTAAGCAAAACAGGCTGCATGCGATCGATCTTGAGGCTGAGGATGCAGAGTCATTCGGAGTGGGAAAAGTGGAGGACTTCACGAGGCTGCAATTATTGGACTTGTATGCATGCGTAGAATGCGGACGTTGTACGAATGTGTGTCCTGCAGCTTCAACCGGCAAATTGCTCTCACCGATGCATTTAATTGTGAAATTACGCGATCATTTGACGGAGAAGGGAGCTGCGATTACTTCGCGATCACCCTGGATGCCGAGGTTTGCTTTTGCCGAATCCGGAGAAGAAGCCGAACAAACAAGTCACCGCTTCATTCTGGAAGCTGCCGCTGCTCCCGACATTTCCACAAATGCAGATCAACTGGACATTAGTCCGACGATGCTCCGCCAAAAATCTGCTTGGCATATGCAGTCCGCTGCTCCTATTCTGGAAACCCAGCTAATTGGAGAAGTTATAACTGAGGAAGAATTATGGGCCTGTACAACATGCCGAAGCTGTGAGGAGCATTGTCCGGTGGGCAACGGGCATGTAGATAAAATCATTGATATGCGTCGTCATCTTGTACTGATGGAAGGCAGTTTGCCTAGTGATGGTCAAAGAGCTATGCAAAACATCGAACGCCAAAGCAACCCATGGGGACTGGGCCGTCAGGATCGATCCAAATGGCTGGAGCAGCTAAATGACGATGACCGTATACCTACGGTGAGAGAGAATCCGCATTTTGACTATTTGCTGTTCGTAGGCTCTATGGGCTCTTATGATCGACGCACGCAGAAGGTCATGCGCTCACTGGTGCGTCTGCTTAAGAAGGCGGGAGTGAATGCGGCCATACTAGGCAACGAAGAGAAGAACTCAGGAGATACTCCACGCCGAATGGGGAACGAGCTGCTGTTCCAGCAGCTGTGCGCAGATAATATTGCTGCTTTTCGTAAATACGACGTACAAAGGATCGTGACAGCATGTCCTCATACATATAACATTCTGAAGAACGAATATCCGGATTTTGGATTCTCGGCTGAAATTATACACCACACCGAATTGCTGGATCGCCTTGTTGCAGAACAACGTTTAGTTCCGATTCATCCAGTAACCCAACGAGTCACTTATCATGATTCCTGTTATTTGGGGAGATACAACGACACTTATGACGCGCCGCGCAACATTCTACAAGCGATACCAGGGCTGCATTTAGCTGAAATGGAGTTCACTCGTGAGCATGGCTTATGCTGTGGGGCGGGTGGAGGTCAAATGTGGATGGAGAGTGACAGCGGCTCAAGAGTAAATGTCGCCCGCACACAACAAGCACTGAACGTGAATCCCGATATTATTAGCAGCGCTTGTCCTTATTGTCTGACGATGATGGAGGATGGAACAAAACAGCTTGAGGCAGAAGAACGAGTCCGAACGAAAGATATTGCTGAGCTGCTGGCAGATTCTGTGTTCGGAGTATAAGGACCTCTGCGGAACAGCTAACAATAATCATGTAACTTCGGACTGAAAAGAGGTGCTTCAACATGATCAGTATCAACAAAGTGGCAGTAATAGGTTCCGGAGTTATGGGGGCTGGCATTGCTGCTCATATCGCTAATGCAGGTTTGAGCTGTCTGATGCTCGACCTGCCGCCTGATCAGCTCACCCCCAAGGAAGAAGCCGCTAATCGGGATCTTGGTCACCCCGCTGTTCGCAACCGTCTCGCTTCCGAAGCCATTGATAAAATGAAGAAAGCGAAACTGGCACTATTATATGAAGAAAGATTCGCAGAACGAATAACGGCTGGCAACCTGGGGGACGATCTGGCAAAGCTGGCAGAGGTAGATTGGATCATAGAGGTTGTCGTGGAAAGGCTTGAGGTAAAGCAGAATGTGATGGCGCTGATTGAAACCGTATGGAAGCCGGGAATAATTGTGAGTTCTAATACGTCTGGAATTTCGATAGCGGCCATCGCCGAGAATTGCAGCGAAACATTCCGGCAGCATTTCATGGGGACTCATTTCTTCAATCCTCCACGGTATATGCCTCTTCTGGAATTGATTGCCGGGCCAGTCACTTCAACTGTGCTGTTGGAGGAAATGAAATATTTCGCCGAACGTGTACTTGGTAAAGGAGTTGTATTCGCCAAAGATACGCCAAATTTCATCGCCAACCGCATTGGGACGTACGGCCTGTTGGTTAC
>JARBUQ010000273.1 GCA_029239545.1 Paenibacillus sp. | reverse complement strand
CATGTGCCTTGTCCAGTAATCCGACCTTCTCGAGAAAATCCATGCCCAAAATATGTTCATCAGTTGAAACGGAAAAGGTTAACTTGCGCCACAAAGGTGTGTGGAAGAATCTACCTCCCAAAACAACTCTTAATGCCGTTAAGTTCTTGTTCATGGATGGTTTCTCATCGAGATATACCCATTCCTTGCGCAATCGGATGCTGTCCGTCCACTTTGGAGTTGTCAGATCCTTACCTTGATATATAAGCTGTCCTTCTGTCCATCTGTCTTTTAGAGCTATGCACTTCAGGAGAGTGGTCTTTCCGCTGCCGCTGCCTCCAACGAGGGCAATAAGCTCGCCTTTATCAGCTTGAAAGCTGACTCTGGACAATATTTCTGTACCGTCAACCAATTGTTTGGTTAAATTCCTGACAATGATCATCCATCCATATCCCCTTTGCCTGTCCTGAAAGCCATTATACCATATATAGCCACCAAATCACGATGTCAAAAAGCCGGATCAGGATGACTGAGTCAGTCTTCTGTTCCGGCCATTGGATAACAACATCTGTTCAACTAATCTCAAGTCAAATATTCATCAGTACAGCTTGTCCAGCACCGATTTGGCTGTTTTCTCGAGAGCCTCATAGGCGGATTCCTTGAGCTGGAGAGCGAGGATTGTAGCAAGCAGATCCAAAGCATGAATTTGTGCAAGCTTGGCTGCGAACGAGCCGCCCTGCAGTGGTGTTTCCTTTGAGGCGGTCAGTAACACCGTATCCGAGAACTGAGTAATCGGCGATCGGGCATGTCCGGTCAGACTGATCGTACTGGCTCCATTTCCCTTCGCGATCCTAAAAGCATCCACAAGATCCTTCGTGCTGCCGGATGTGGAGATCCCTACAATGACGTCACCTGGTTCGGCAAGCGCCGCAATCATTCGCATCGTATGGGTATCCGTCTCGGCATTCACTTGCAGCCCGAGACGGAAGAAGCGATATTTGGCATCCAGTGCTGTCAGCCCGGAAGATCCTACTCCCAGAAAGGTTATAGTCTTGGCTTGACGAAAGGAATGGATGGCCTCCTCCAAAGCGTTCTCGCTTAGCAGAGCTGAGCTGTTGTGGATTGTTTGGGTGTTTTGAGCCGTCCTCTTATGTACAATGGCTGCAAGCGTATCGCTCTCTTCGATCTCACCGACCATCTGCTCGGCAGGACTGGATAATTGCTGTGCAACGGACAGCTTGAATTCCTGATAGCCTTGAAACCCAAGTTTGCGGCAAAAACGAATCACAGATGTTTCCCCGACGTTTGCTTTTTCCGCCAGATCCGTTATTGAGGAATACACAGCCGCTTCAGCATCCTGTAGGACGGTGTCTGCAACTCTTCTCTCTGATTTGGTGAAGGACGGAAGTAAGCTTGTGATCGCAAGCAGGGTATGATTCATCTCTGGATTCCTGCTTGTTGCCGTCACGCTTCGGCCCACAACCGCTTAATATTGCTTAGACCGGTTTGAACTGCCCACTTGCACTCTTCTTTTCCTTCAAATTCAAGCGACAAATACCCGTTATATCCGGAAGCCTTTATTATGCGGATCACTTCTGGAATATCGATATCCCCTTGTCCCACAATTGCTCCGCGCAAATAATTGCCGCCTGAGGACTGGAACCATCCATCTCCTGGATTCAGATAGGAAGGGCGAACATAGAAGTCCTTGAAATGAACCATCGAGGCTTGGGAAATACTTTTCTTAACTGCAGATACAGAATTCTCGTCCACGCACAGGAAATTGCCAACATCCATAGTTGTGCGGAAATTCGCTCTGTTTACAGCATGGATCAATCGGAGGACACGTTCGCTAGCTTGTACGTAGTAACCGTGATTTTCGATACTTGTTGTAATTCCATATTGAGCTGCATAATCTGCAAGAATACCGCATGCCTCCACCATCACAGGGAAATCCTGCTCGAAGTACGAAACAGTAGTCTCCGGGATCGGACGAGACGCAACATCATGACGCATTCTGGTGATTCCAAGTGCATGCACAATATCAATATGCTGCTTCACCCTTGCGATCTCAGCCTCGAACTTCTCACGACTGTCTGTAATAAAGTTCGCGCCAATTGCATAGTTGGATAGCTCAATTCCAACGGAAGCAGCCTTCTCACGAATAGCCTGAATAAGTTCAGGATTATCGACCAGCGAGAATTCAATAGGCACGATCTCGATATGCTCTCCGCCGTTGTCGGCGACCCATTGAATCGCACCCAGAATATCCATTTCTTTATTTCTCATTGCGCCTACAAGACTATAAGAGCTTACACCTAGTTTCATTATATTCAATTCCCCTTACCTGTTAATAATTATAGAGCCTGCTCGATTGCTGCAACTAATGTTTCGTCATTGGGAACTACCTTCGGGCTGAATCGACCTATTAGGCTGCCATCACGGCCAATAAGGAATTTCTCGAAATTCCAAGTTACTTCCGTCTCAGGCTGATCCGAGTGTGTGGTTAACCATGTGTAAAGAGGGTGACGCTCTTCCCCAATCGCATGCACCTTCTGGAACAAATCGAACGTTACGCCATAGTTAATGGAACAAAAAGCTTGAATTTCTTCCATCGTTCCCGGCTCCTGTCCTGCAAAATCATTGGAAGGAAAACCTAAGATGCGTAATCCACGGTCTTTGAATTGCTTGTTCAGCGCTTCCAACCCTTCATATTGCGGTGTTAAGCCGCACTTCGAGGCCACATTCACGATCAGCAGGACCTCACCCTTGTAAGGTGACAGTGTAGCGGATTCTCCGCCTGCGGTAGTTACGTTTATCTCATAAATTGTACTCATTAGGTGTATCCCTCCATTCGTTTCTTTCATCAGTATAGCACTCACATGTTGTCAGGAAAAGCCAAGCAAATTTGGAACACCAGCTTAAATGCTCTACCAGTGTATATGACTCATTATAAGCATCATGCCCTGTCTTTGTATTTACCTTAAACGCCACAACATTTAACAAAAAATTTAATCTCACTACACTCAATAATCAAGGTTTGACAAAGTGTTACAAGGGCGAGTGTCGAGAAAAGGTGAGACTGGAGCGATTGGCTAGGTTAAGCGGACAGCAGATTAAAATGTATCTCAATCTACGTGTCTTTATACTCTTGCTCGAAAAACGTTCGGATGGTATAATTATACTCTTTTCAATCGGATTGTTATTAAGAATGGATGGTGACTGGGAACTTGGAAACGGAACTGCAAACCGCTTTTGAAGAAGAGTTGAAGAAGCTGGAATACACCTCTGGATGGATCGACGACAAATTGAAGGAACTGCAGAACATTCCTCGTTACTATGGGCATGACTATACGGAGCAGGCAATGGATTCCATCCGCGAGCAAGCTCGTCGTCAGATGAGTCAGGCGACTGCTGAGCCGTATTTTGGGCGGCTGGACTTCCAGGAAAGCGGAACCTCACCCGTCGTTCCCTTATATATCGGGAAGTTCGGGGTCGAGAATACGGATACGAGCCAGCCACTTATTATTGATTGGCGTGCTCCTGTGGCCAGCTTATTCTATTCCTTCAATGGCGGAGATGATCTGGCCGCATATGAATCCCCGGATGGATTAATTGACGGTCTTGTTTATTTGAAACGCAACCTGGTTGTTCGCAAACAAATTCTGCAGCGTGTAGTGGATACTTATTTGCGCGGCAGTGATCAGCTGTCTGTGAATGATGAGTTTCTCCTGTATCGGCTAGGCGAGAACAAGGACAATAAGCTGCGGGATATCGTATCCACCATCCAGGCTGAACAGGACAGAATTATCCGTTCTGCACGGAATACAGCTATGGTAATTCAAGGGGTAGCGGGTAGCGGGAAAACAACGGTAGCTCTGCATCGTCTCGCCTACTTGCTCTATCAATATCGGGATACTGTCAAAGCTGAACGAATGATCATCTTCGCGCCTAACCAGATGTTCCTGGACTACATCTCCTCTGTATTACCGGAGCTAGGTGTAGGCAATATTCAGCAAACTACATTCGCCGACTGGACGTTCGACGTATTGGGCGAGAAGCTGAAGCTGGCTAATCCGACCGAACGTTACAATCATTGGTTCGCATCAGGTGAGGCGCGCCCTGAGATTGATGAATATGCTCCGGGTCGCTGGAAAGGCTGGATCGGATTTATGAGCATCCTGGATGAAGCATTGGACCGATACGAGTCTTCCTTCCTGCCTGATGAGGATTTCCAGCCCTGGGATATCGCCAAGCTAAGCTCCCGGACTATCCACAACTGGTATCACACAGAATATAAGCATTATCCGTTATACAAGCGCAAGGATCGAGTACATGCCAGAATCAAGCGATGGATCGAGATGGAGCTTGATCTGGTACGTGACCCGGGACGCAGAAAAGATTTCAAGAGCAAGGCTTCGGCGAAGCTGCGCACGTATATGAAGAGCTGGCCGAATCATACACCATTCGGATTTTATTCGGAGTGGCTGGCTGGAAAGCTGAGTGTAACAGGTGGGTCGGCAGCAATCATGCCATCCCCTCTTCCACCGCCACTTGCGGCTGCTTCTCTACGCGGTCTGGCCAAACGAGAAGTTCAGCCCGAGGATCTTGCACCGCTCCTGCATGTGTTTGATCGCTTTTTCGGCATCGATAGTGAGCATATGTTCGATCACATCGTGATCGATGAAGCCCAGGATTTCTCCCCTTTCCAGGTGGCATTACTTAGCCGACATGTAAAGAACGGTTCCTTCACTATTTTGGGAGATCTATCCCAAGGGATTCATGCATACCAGGGCATCCTGGACTGGAACGAGATGTTGGGCCTGTTCCCGGAAGGCACTACGGCCTTCCATCAGCTGGAGCGAAGCTACCGATCGACGATGGAGATCATCCGCTTCGCGAATGCAGTGCTTGCGCGCAGCGTACCGGCGGCCGTCCCGGCCATCCCGGTGTTCCGCAGCGGCGACAAGGTCAAGCTGCTGCCTGCGGCTGCAGCGAAGCGAGTCGCGGCAGTGGCCGCCGCGATCGCGAAGAGCCGCGCCGGCGGCGCCAGCACGGTCGCGGTCATCGGCCGCACCGAGCGCGAGTGCGCGCTGCTGCACCGCGAGCTCGGCCGCGCCGGGATCGAAGCGACGCTGATCGATGCGTCGCAGCGCCGTTACGCGGGCGGCGTGTCCGTCCTGCCGGTGTATCTCGCCAAGGGTCTCGAATTCGACGCGGTGATTCTCACCGATGTCGACGAGACCCGTTATGGCGCGAATGCGCAGGACGGCAAGCTGCTCTATGTAGGCTGCACACGGGCCCTGCACGAGCTGTGGATCCACTATGAGGGGCAAGTATCCCCTCTCGTCGAAACCAGCGATGACGAGATAGTCACACTGGTGAATGAATTGTAGCACGAGACTCGAACCCTTATTATATGAATACAAATGGCCGGTTCAATGAACCGGCCAACTACAAAAGGAGTATATGTCACAGTCGAACGGGAAGAAACCGAGAATTGCAAATTATTGTGCAAAGAGCTGCATTAGATGCACACACCGCGCAAAACAATGACTAACAGTATGAAGAGTACAAGAATGATCCCAATGCTAGTGAATCCTCCGCAAGTTTCTCCACAGGTTGCTCCAAATCCCATTTTTCTTCTCCTCCTTATATCTTGATACTGTAATGTATGAAGAAGGAATTGATTCTGTATGGGTGAGTGACGCTGGTGAAATACACATTTACGGTAAATAAACACAGGTAGATTGATGGCTTCCGGCAACAACTTAAGGAAAAGGGTGCGGATGAGAATTCAACTGCTCGAACGAAAGCGGCTGCTCCGTATAACCGAGTTCAGCAGGCACTCTGCAAACCCTCTCCAGTCCTGTCAAACGAGTAAGGTGGTGACCGAACGTTATCGGCAGCATCCCTGGGATCAGCACTTTTACGCAGTACAGCCCGTTCCTCAACGTTTCCGGCGATGTTTGGTCGACAACAATCACGTCAAGGTTTAACCGCTGGAAGATTTCAAGAACATCCTTCAGATCATCAGTCAAATCGGTATTTTTGATCGTCTGCTTGAATTCCTCGCTGAACGCCCGCAACGAGCCGCGGCCTTCCAACAAAAATTGCAGCCTTTCCTCCGCTTGAGGCAACCCGTACAACATGGAATGATCAGCGAGCTCTTGGACCCGATACGGATCGTGGTACATAGCCTCGCATTCCTCCAAGCCATCCTCAAATTTCGCGTGAAGCATCAACATCGTGTTGGATAATTCATGGATCGCGCTTTTAACTGCCCGTATCGGATCCAGATGGGCTCCGGCTGCGCAAATAAGATTTGGCCCCGTTGATTTCCTGTTTTTGGCAAGTGCCCATATGCTCGGAATTCCATTCTCCATAGTTGTGTTGAACAAATGCACATTGTACCCAGAGACCGCCTGCATCCGTTCGAGCATCAGCCTCAACTCTGGGTCATTTGCAGAGAAAGGGTCAAGCGACGGGACAGGAAGCTTAGCAAACCACGTCATGAGGAACGAGTCTCGCTCCACAATTTCCAGAATGCCATGTAAGACGGCTTCCTCCAAGCTCCCTCCAATCGCACACCCGT
>JARBUQ010000272.1 GCA_029239545.1 Paenibacillus sp. | reverse complement strand
AGCTCTTTGCCTTGTGCAAAGAGCATGGAATTAACCATTTGATCTACACCGGCTTCGCGATCAACTGGTGTCTGCTGTTATCCCCCGGCGGCATGGCCGATATGACCAAACACGGGATCATCTGCTCTGCGATCCGGCAGGCAGTGACAGCCGTGGAGAACAAGGAAACCGCACGGCAGGAACTGAACAAAGAGCAGGCTCTGTGGCGGGTAGCGCTTGCGTTTGGGTTTGTGTACGATGTGGATGATTTCGTGCAGGCAGTAAGATCAGAGTGATGTAAGATCTCGTCCTTAAGGGGACGAGATCTTTTCGCATTACAGGGAAAGGAAGGACATTTTCTACCCTGTAATTGTTATGGAGTGATCATAGAGTAACCAGATTCCTGGGCACAGCGAATTTAGGTGCAAAAAAGCAATTAAATTGGGAGATTCAGGTGTTTGGGCGGAATTAGTTGCAGGAAAGCAATTAAAAGTAGAATATCAAGAAAAGTGTGGTCTCGTTGAGGGGATTAGTTGCCTTTTTGCAATTAACGTAACCCGATTGTGGGTTGCGATTTAACTTAGTTGCTTTTTTGCAATTAATTTGTTGAGTCAATGAATGGCGAAAGATGAGGCCGGGAGCTTACTGATGTTTGATTTGCCTTGCTAGCTATTTACTTTGGTTAGCATAAGCCAGGAGCCGCCGGCTTAAGGAAGAGATTTGTCCTAACAGCTCCAAGTCTTGTATAATTAAACTATTCGTCATCTGCTGGTTTTCTGAATTCACGGGATACAACAACCCTATCAATCAAGAGAAATAGGAGGATGAATCATGCAGTATACAAGCTTGGGAAAGTCTGGACTTAAGGTAAGCCGTTTATGTCTGGGTACGATGAATTTCGGGCCGGAGACAGAAGAAAAAGAAGCGTTCCGTATTATGGATGCCGCCCTGGATGCTGGGATCAACTTTTTTGATACAGCCAATGTTTACGGAGGTACAGGTAAGCAGGGCTGGACTGAGGAAATTATTGGCCGTTGGTTCGCACAAGGCGGCAATCGCCGGGAGAAAGTAGTGCTAGCAACCAAGGTTTACGGTACTATGGGAGATACGAATGACGGACCGAATGAACCCCGCGGGCTGTCCTCCTACAAAATAAGACGACATTTGGAAGCCTCCCTCCGACGGCTCCAGACTGATCATATTGAGCTTTACCAAATGCACCATATCGATCGAAATGTAACCTGGGATGAGCTGTGGGGTGTATTCGAGGCTGCTGTGAACAAAGGCTCCATCGGATACGTAGGCTCCAGCAACTTCGCAGGCTGGCATATTGCAGTAGCTCAAGCGGAAGCCAAAGCCCGCCATTTCCTTGGTCTCGTATCGGAGCAGCATTTATATAATCTCACACAACGGCTGCCTGAGCTGGAAGTATTGCCTGCAGCGCAGAGCCTTGGCCTGGGTGTTATCCCCTGGAGCCCGCTGGCCGGCGGATTGTTAGGCCGCAACACCTTATCCGGTTCAGGCGCTAGAAGCAGCCGTTCTGCTGAGCGGATCGAGAAGTTCCGCAAGCAGTTGGAGCAATTCTCCGCGCTGTGCAGTGAGCTCGGCGAGAAGGAAGATGTCGTTGCACTGGCATGGGTATTAGCCAACCCGGCTGTTACCGCACCGATTATCGGGCCGCGCACGCTGGAGCAGTTAGAGGATTCACTGCGAGTTCCAGATGTTAAGCTCAGCGAGGATACATTGAAGCGATTGGACGAGATTTTCCCTGGACCCGGTAAGCCTGCACCTGAAGCTTACGCCTGGTAAACAACGAACATGGCCACTGGGATTATCAAGAGAACGTCTTCTTCCTGCTTTTGGATTCGGAACAGCACTCTCACCACCGATCAAGCAGAGAAGCACTCTAAACAACACCCTGACCACTTTGGTCAGGGTGTTTGTTTTGGAACATAGATTCCACCAATGTTAACAATATCTTAAACTGCACTTCACACCCCTTTTACAGTTGCCCGTTACAATTGTTAATAGATCCCGCGAATTGGGGTACTGGAGAAAGGGTGAAACCATGGAAACGATTAATCGTCGCAAATTTCTTTCTTATTTGGGTCAAGGTACTGCTGCACTTGCCGTGGCATCAACTGGATTAGGCTCTTTGACAGCAGGCAAAGCAGGAGCCGCTTCTACTGCAGACCACTTGTTCGGCTACAAAACGAATAAAGTTTCAGGATATTTCAGTCCCATTAGCCCCTCGACTGAGGACAAGCTGTTACTGCCTAACGGGTACAAATATGAAGTAGTCGCTGCATTCGGCGATGTGATTAATGAGAAGGGCGACACCTTCGGCTTTAATAACGATTTTACAGTATATTTCCCTATTGAGGGTTCGAACAATCACGGATTGCTGTGGGTGAACCACGAGTATTCCAGCGAGGTTTTCGTTCATGGCAAGAAGGATGGCAAGCTGACGCAAGAGCAAATCGACAAATCTCTGTATGTACAGGGCGGTTCCATCATTGAGGTGTACCGCGACGAGAACGGTGTATGGAAAATGGATACAAGCTCGAAATTCGCACGCCGTGTAACCGGACTTACTCCTTTTGCCATAGAAGGGGTTGCTGCCGGAACCAGCTCCGTCAATCATGCAACGACTGCGCAAGGCACATTCGCCAACTGCTCGGGCGGGAAAACGCTATGGAATACTCTGTTATCCTGCGAAGAGAATTTCGAGGAAATGAGTGCAGAGGCCGGTCTCGATGCTACTCACTATGGCTGGGTTATTGAAGTAGATCCTTTTGACGAGAACTTCCATCTTCGCAAGCATACGAGCCTGGGACGCTTCAACCACGAGAATACGGCCATGGGTCTAAGCAAGGATGGCAGAGCCGTTGTTTACATGGGAGACGATAAGAAAGACGCCTGCGTGTACAAATATATTAGTAAAGGTTATTTCGATCCGATCTTAGGCAAGGCGAACACCCAGCTTCTAAGAGAAGGTACTCTGTACGCTGCAGATTTGAAAAAAGGCAAATGGATCGCCTTGACTATTGAAGCGGTGCAAAAGCTGCTCAATGATGCCAACTACAAAGTGCCTGCTCTGCTCGGTAAGAAAAAAGAAGACCTGCAAGCCAAATTTCTGACACAAGCAGACATTGCCGTATATACCCACGAGGCAGCCATTATTCTGGGAGCTACTCCAACCGACCGTCCTGAGGACATCGAGATTTGTCCTTTCGACAACACGTTCTTCGTGGCCCACACCAATAATGATAACCATGGCAACATTCATGGACATATTACCCGCTTCTTCGAAAAGGATTCCGATTTGGGGGCGATGGAATTCGATTTCGAAATTTTCGCAGCAGGCGGACGTCAAAGCGGCTTCAGCGCACCGGATAATTTAACCTTTGACAGCAATGGAAACCTTTGGACGGTTACTGATATTTCCTCTAGCAGTATGAATAAAGGGGTTCATACCTCATTCGGCAACAATGGCATGTTCATCATCCCGATATCCGGTTCCGCCAAAGGTGATGCCCTGCAATTCGCTTCCGCCCCAACTGACGCTGAATTGACTGGACCTTGGTTTACACCGGATGAAAGCACCCTTTTCCTTGCTGTACAGCATCCAGGGGAGAATACGACAGATATCAGCAAACCTACAAGCATGTGGCCGCATCGTCCGGGAGATTCCATCCCACGCCCAGCTGTAGTCGCTATTACCGGCTTTACATTCTAATCAGGAAGAAGTGAACGTTATGCCTTTCGGCAATATTGGAATTCCCGGTCTCATCCTGCTCCTGATTATAGCCTTAATCATCTTCGGACCTTCCAAGCTTCCAGAGCTTGGCAAAGCGTTCGGTCGCACACTTAGCGAATTCAAGAGCGCAACTAAAGGTCTCATGGGCGGAGAGGATGATGGCAAGGGCGATGACAAAGACTCTCTGAAGCAGCAGTCCGCATCCATCGATCCCAAATAGACTATGGAAGAGAAGGATTTGCATCTGTTCGGGCATATGGAGGAGCTTCGTAAACGTCTTATTATTGTGTTGTTATCCTTTGTAATTGCCGTTATTGGAGCGTTCCTGTATGCTCCCAAGCTGTACAATCTGCTGGCCAAGGACGCGGGCGGTCAATTGACCGTCCTCGGCCCTACCGATCTGCTCTGGGTTTATTTTGTAATATCGGGTGTATTCGCACTGGGTGTGACTATTCCTATTATTGGCTTACAGCTCTGGCAGTTCATCAAGCCGGCCCTCACCAAGGAAGAGCGCAAAGCGACGCTTGCTTATATTCCCGCTTTAGCCATCCTGTTCGCACTCGGCATAAGCTTCGGTTATTTCGTATTGTTCCCGATGGTATTTGCCTTTATGAAGGAAATGGCCGAGGGGCAAGTGCTCGCTATGTTTACCGCAGAGAGATATTTTCGCTTCATGCTCAATCTGACTCTTCCATTCGGTTTGTTATTCGAAATGCCAGTTGTCGTCTTATTCTTGACCAGACTAGGCATTATCAACCCATGGAGACTAGCCAAAGCCCGTAAGCACGCCTATTTTGTACTGGCCCTGATCTCTATTACGATTACTCCTCCTGATCTGATCTCCGATATTCTGGTTATTGTCCCCCTTCTAATTCTATATGAAGTAAGCATTACACTATCCAAGCTGGCCTATAGGAAAAAAGCACGCATTACCCCAGAAAGCTAGTATCGTAAGACCTCCGAATTGCAGCAGCCCGGTCATTATGACCGGGTTTTTGCTGATTAGCTTCCACCTTGCGCAGAATATTTTCTCTGATTTCCTCGCAACAAAGATGCAGGATTGCAGCCCATGTTATATAATTACGGGTGTCCCCACCTGCTGCTCCACTATGCAGCCTAATCGAATGATAGGAGAATTCAAATGGACATTATCCAGATTGCTACCCATCTCATTGACGAAGATAAGGATCAGCCCAGATATCAGTTTGATGAAGATTCCTTGCAAGAACTAATGACCAGCATCGGGGAGCTTGGCTTGCTGTCTCCGATCAAAGTAAGATCTACCCATGACGGCCGTTACAAAATCATATATGGCAACCGGAGATTTAAGGCTTGCAGCACGTTACAATTGCCGACCATTCCCTGCATCGTTTCTACTGTAACCGACGAGACAGAGATTTATTTGGAGCAAATTGCCGAGAATTTGACCCGAGAAGGCTTTTCCCCTATAGAAGAAGCGGAAGCGTTCAACAAACTGCTGAATGATGCGAAGTTCAAAAGCTCGATCAAATTCGTTTCCAGCAAGCTTGGCAAACCGGAGTCCTATATCAAGAATAAAATAGATCTGCTGAGATTCGGTAAAGCTGTACGGAAATTGATCATCAGCGGTTCAGAAATTAAGAAAGACAGGCTGACGGAAGAGCAATTGATGCCGCTTAAGGATTTGCCGATCGAGTATCGGGATAGCCTGGCTCTGGCTGTGGCTAGAGATGAAATGTTCGTCAGTGATGTGAAGAAAATCGCCAGCTTGTTTAAGGATAAGGATATCTCTGATAATACAAAAGGGAAGCTGCTGTATAAATCAGGGCCTGAGCTTCTTGAGACCTGGTCTGTGTTCAGACAAAATCGTGTGGAGAGGGAGAAGGCGGCTAAAGCAAAGGAAGATGCCAAAGCTAGAGAAGACGAAAAAGCAAAAGAATCGGCTAGCGCAGCTTCGAGCGTAGTGGCCAAACCTGTGGAGAAACATGCTGGACAGGAGCAAATAATACGCCAATCTGTAGAAGCTATAACCGTGACACCACTGGAGGACAGGCTTCAGCGATTCATTGCCAATTTGCCTCCTTTCACTCCCCTGACACCTGAGATTACGAACTCCTATACAGCGATCAAGCCAGGCGATAAAGAAAATTTCGTACAGGATCTGGACGTGGTTATCGGGATTCTGGAGAAGCACATTAAGGAGTGGCAAATAGTTAGAGAGTTAACGAAGTAGAACATTCATCCGAGCAGTAACTTGGATCAGTCACTGGATCAATGGTGCAGTACTGTGTGCACTTTTGATCCAAGTGAAACTTTATTATACAGCACGCTTGTGTTCTTACCCGATATGAGCTATACTAAGGACCTCCAGAAGAAACTGGTGAAAATAATTTTTGAGTGTCGCGGGGTGGAGCAGCCCGGTAGCTCGTCGGGCTCATAACCCGAAGGCCGCAGGTTCAAATCCTGCCCCCGCAATAGAAGGCAATTACGAATCCTCGGCGCATGCGTCGGGGATTTGTTCATGTTAATCCATTACAATAACATAAGTTAACCATCGATCTCTTCGAACAATTCGATTTCAATCAGTATAGCAGGCCCAGCAAGTGATGCCTGTGTTCATCCCCCTACAACAATTCATTGAATATATCGCTGATAACAAAAGATACACATGGCAGCTTGTCCGAGGTTACTGTCTCATCCCCTTCATATAAATTATGCAGCTCGTACTGTTCGCAAGCTAGTCGATTCTGCTCTAATGTCCTCGCATCCGAATCCACAACCCAATACTCCGGAACACTATGTTTGGCATAAATCGACATTTTCTTTATTCTATCCCGCTTCCGAGAGCCTGGAGAAATGATTTCCACT
>JARBUQ010000271.1 GCA_029239545.1 Paenibacillus sp. | reverse complement strand
CTCGGCACATGACTATGCGCATTGTGAGAACGTTCGCTCGATGGTATAATAGTCATAGTTTTGCCCATAAGGGCTTCAGAGGTGATAGCATGACATACGAAATTCCTAAACAAGTTCAACAGCTGGGACGTGATATCCAGGAGTCGCAGTTGAAATATCACAATAAACGGGTGCTGGTATCCAAAGAATTCACATTCGACAGCGCTCATCACCTACATTGCTATGAGGGAAAGTGCAAAAGCTTGCACGGTCATACCTATAAAGTGCAGGTCGTCATGTCGGGCAGGGTGGATCATCGCGGTATCACGATAGATTTTGCTGATATTAAACGGATCACCAAAGAGCGCATTATCGACAAGCTGGACCACCGCTACTTGAATGACGTACTGCCTCCTATGAACACGACTGCTGAGAATATGGTAGTCTGGATATATGAGCAAATCCACACAGGCTTGGTGGAAGAAGAGCTGTATCCGCAAGTTGAGCTGGAAGAAGTGCGGCTGTGGGAAACTCCAACGAGTTACGCAGCCATTACCAAAGCCATGATGGGGGAATGAATAATGAGTGAGATCAAGATACCCATGGTGGAAATATTCGAAACGGTAGAAGGTGAGGGAACTCGTGCAGGGTTCCCCACTGTTTTTGTCAGGCTGTTCGGCTGTAACCTGCGCTGCGTCTGGTGTGATACGAAGTACAGCTATCCTCCGGAGAAGGCTGACAAAGTAATGACGATAACCCAGATTGTGGATCAGGTGAAGCAGTACCGCTCGACACATCTTTGTTTGACAGGCGGGGAGCCGCTACTGTATGGCGCGCAATCGCTTGCGCTGATCCAGGCTTTGCTTGAGGTGGACCGATTAACCGATATCCATATCGAGACGAATGGGGCTATCGAGCTTGCTCCTTTCCTGGATGCGATTGATTCTCCTAAGGTACGGTATATTATGGATTATAAGCTGCCTGATTCCGGTGAGATGGAGCGTATGCTGCCCGGGAATCTAGGATTGTTAAGACCGCAGGACGAGCTGAAATTCGTCATTGGCAGTGAGCTGGATTTTCAAACGGCCAAGCAGGTGCTGATCAAATATCCTACCCAAGCATTGCCGTTATTCAGTCCCGTATGGGAAACGATGCCGCCGCATAAGCTTGTTACATTAATGCTGGAGCATGGTTTAGCCGGAGTGAAATTGAACATGCAGCTTCATAAAATAATATGGGATCCTGCGACCCGAGGCGTATAAATTTATATTGTTAAAAGGGGGATTGTTCCGACATGAACAGCAATGAACCGGTCCGCAAAGCAGTCGTAATCTTAAGCGGTGGTTTAGATAGCACGACCTGTATGGGGATGGCTCAGGAGGCGGGTTACGAGCTGTTCCCGCTTACGTTCGATTACGGGCAGAGACACCGCATAGAATTGGATAATGCACGTCAGGTTGCGGAGTTTTACGGAGTGCAGAACCGTCATAAAGTGGTACAGCTTGGGTTTCTGCGAGATTTTGGCGGGAGTGCTTTGACTGATGACACTATTGCGGTCCCTACGGCGAACCAAGGGGAAGCCACAGAGCAGGAAAGTGAAATTCCAGTCACATATGTACCGGGACGTAACCTGCTATTCTTGTCTATAGCTACATCGTTCGCGGAAGTTATGGGCTGCGAAGCGATCTATATTGGTGTGAATGCACTTGACTATAGCGGATATCCTGACTGCAGGCCGGAGTTTATCGGTAAGGTTGAGGAGGTCATAGCATTAGCTACCAAAGTCGGTGTAGAAGGCAAAGGCATCACAATCCAGACTCCACTAATCTCGCTTACCAAAGCGGACATCATTCGCGAAGGCAGTCGATTAGGCGTCCCTTACGAGCTTACAACCTCGTGTTACAACGGTAAGTTAGAAGCCTGTGGAGATTGCGACAGCTGTCGTCTAAGGTTAAAAGGCTTCGCAGATGCTGGAATGAGCGATCCTATCGTGTATGCGGCACAAGATTGAGCAAAATTGACTGAACAAGCCCTCAAATCAACTCGATTTGAGGGCTTGTTGTGTTTTCAGCTACTTGGCGGCTGTTTCGTCTGCGGAGCGAATGGCTTCTCCAGGTGAAAGACGCAGGATGGAATTAGGGGGAAGCAAATTCAGCAGCCACGTAAGGAGCAGGAAGACAGCCGTAATAGGGATGAGCAATTGCCATGGATATTGAAAGGAAAGTCCAACTGCTGTCGGCGGTTTATTATATTCCATATAGTTGACAATGAAATAACCGCCGATAGAACCAAAGCTTACGCCATTCAATAGTCCAATCCAACCTATCGATGTCCCTTCAAGCAGCATCATTTGCCTGATCATACGTTTGCTGAAGCCCATGCAGCGCAGCATGGCAAAGGTTTTGGCGCGTTCCTGCACGGCACGAAGCTGGAGAATCGCTAGTCCCGCTAGACCAATACACACGGACAGCGCCATGAATCCTACGAGCATCCACATCATCTGAATGCTGCCCAAATCCTTAGCCCCTTCGGTTAGTGCAGGGGCTATGAATCCCTTTATGCCTTGCATGGTGAACAATTCCTCAGCCTTGCGAATGTCTGTTAGTGTTGGCGAGGTCATATCCAGCATAATGTAGCCTTTTTCGGTCAAGTATTCCCAGCGATACCCCTGTTTCTTGAATTTGTCATACAGCAGCTCATTTGCAAACACAACATTATAAAATTGCATGCCAGTGTTCGTATCGACGAATCCGGCTATCTCAACCTCCTCAATACCCGCCTGCTTGGGGATATAGTCAAGCGGTTTAGGTCCGTCAGGTTTTTCGTAAATAATAAGCTCCAATTTATCCCCCGCAATCAACTTCCTGGATACGAGTCGATTCATTGAGAACATCTCCGGCCATTCCTCAGGACCGTAGCTGTATTTCTTATCCCATATGACATAACGCGGATCGTTCTTAACAGCCATCCATGCCTCTTCATCGGTTGCGAACTTGGATGATCTGGACAGCAGCTTGGGCGTTCCACTCAGCAGGAATGCCTCATTCGGTGTTATGAGGTTCAGTTGGGCATTCGGCTCAACCCCTTGTATATGGGTCTGCAGCATATAAGGCTCCATAATAGAAGGGTTTGGTGCAAGCTTGGCAAGGTCCGGGTTTTTTTGAATTAGAGCGAGCACTTCCTGCTTCTCGGTTTCACTGTCATATTTGATAAAAGCGTGATAGTCCAGAACCGTATAGGACTTCTGCTTCAGATTGCGATAGGAATGCTCATTAATGATAAGAATAAAGGTCAGCAGCATAAAGCAGCAGCTAAACAATAACGCCACGATTAAAGTTCTTCGGTATTTGCCAGTCGGGTAGCGGAATGCAAGAAACTGAGAAGTCTGGTCAATGGAAGCTAAACGAAATACCGGCTTCAACAGCTTTTGCAGCAGCGGCAGACATTGAACGGCAATGTATAAGGAAGCTACCGATGAGGCAAGCCATAACAGGATGACGATCAAGCCTTGTGGCATGAAGGGATGATTACCGCTAGCCAGCACCTCGACTGCGTTCCCGCTCATTAGCTGAAGGACATGAATGGTCAGGATAACACACGCGGAAGCTGTCAGTACAATTCTTATATTCCTTCTTCGTAGGTGGGAGCGCTCTGATGTTAGCTGGGAGTCCCCGCGCATTGCAGCAACGATTCTGTGCTTCCCGAGCCAGTAACAGGCAAGAATTGAGCAGGATGAGAGCAGAATAAGTACGGCAGCACCCGAGAAAAGGACTCCCTTATATGAAATATATGGGTAAATAGGAATGGAATAAGTGCTATAAGCGCTCATCAGATCGCTGTGGAACCAATTATACAGCCCGATTATACTAACACCCAGCAAAATTCCTATAACCAAACCGATTCCTGTAATGAGGAGATTTAGGAGCATCGTTTCAACGAAAAATATGCGCTGCGTTTGCCGACGATGGAACCCGATAGCGCGCAAAATCGCAATTGTCCCTTTGCGGGCATCAGCCAGCATGAGCAGGATTTGTACCATTAGAAGGGTACCTGCAAAAATGGCAATAAGGCTGCATAATGCGAAAGGAATACCATAAGCTCCCTTTAATTGCTGTACCTGATTCATAGCCAATTGCTTCAGCTCTGCTACTTCGAACAGAGTAGATGGTACCGGGAAGTGCGGGGCACTGAGCTGCTGCTGTCCGTCAGAGCGCTGGGCACCGGCAAGGAAGGAGGTAACGGAGTGTTCTGGAATAGCCGCCAGACGGCGGGCAGAATCCAGCTGCATCAGCAAGGTTCCTGCCGATGCGGTCAGCCCGCGATATCCGGTTATTCCTTGCTCACTGACAATCATAGCGACCTGAAACAAATGCTCAGTTCCATCCGCTGCGGATAATCTCACGATATCCCCTGAACTAATTTCTAATTGTGAGGCAGCTGCTGAAGAAAGGACAACCTGATCCGGACTCAAGCTTTCACTCCAAAGCGGATTAGCAGGATCAACAGCCTCCAACTCCTTGAAATTTATTCCTATAACAAGGTTTCGTGCAACGCTCCGAATAGGCTGAAGCTCACCATTTAGCTTGGTCACGGTCGACTCAACTGTAATTGCAGGTATGCTCCACATATTCGCGTGTTTTAACGCATCTTTAATCGGTGGCAGCTCGTCCGCTGTGAAATAGGTGTTATGATTAGCTGGTCGCATTTCCCAATCCAGCGGACCATAGTGAGCCTTCAGCCAGCGGTTGCCGCTTTCATCGAAGGATTGGAAAAATATAACGGCCGCCATCACCAGGGCTGCTCCAACACAACCACCCAGTATAGTCAGAAGCGTCTGGCGGGGTTGAGAGCGTATGTTTCTCCAAGCCATTTTCCATGTAATTGATCTGACCATTAAAGTTTTCATGGTCTCACCCTGAAATTAGACTGGTTATCAAGGCTGTTTCCCGTCATTACCGATTCGGTGATTCGACCGTTCTCCATACGAATGATCCGGTCTGTTTGAGCAGCCATTTGACTATCATGGGTTACCATCACAATTGTTGTGTTCATCGTTTCGTTGATGTGCCGCAGCAGTCCGATAATTTGCTGTGAGGTTTGACTATCGAGCGCTCCGGTCGGTTCATCCGCCCATATTACCTTTGGCTCGGCAACGATGGCTCTGGCAATAGCAGTCCGCTGATTTTGCCCCCCTGACATCATAGCCGGATAAGCTTCGTGCTTATCAGCAAGTCCCACCTGGGCCAGAGCGGCTCGTGCCCGTTGATTAGCGGTTTTAGTTGAAACCCCTTGTCCAATCAGCGGCAGCGCTACGTTCTCCACAGCGGTTAAAACAGGAACCAGGTGATACATCTGAAAGATGAACCCCATATGGTTCAGCCGGAAAGCGTCTCGTTTCTTCTCATTGGCCTCATGCAGATTGAAGCCGTCAATGTACACCTCGCCGGAAGTTGGCGTCTCAATGCCTGATAAAATTTGCAGCAAGGTTGTTTTACCGCATCCGGAAGGTCCGATAATACTTACCATTTCTCCATGAGAGATGGATAGATTCACTTCCTTCAAAGCATATAGGAGCGTACTTTCCTTGCCGAATGTGTGAGTCAGTTGATTAGCTCGAATCATGGTTACACCTCTTCATCTCATCATTGTTCTCCCAAGATACCAAACAAATATGAAGTGATCATGGAGAAAATATGGAGATGTTGTGCAGATTAAGACAAACGTTGCTCGTAGAATACAGGCAATTGAACGTGGAACACAGTGCCCTCATTCCATCGGCTCGACACTCTTACAGTGCCTTTATGTGTTTCAATCCATTGCTTCACAATCGGCAGACCCAGTCCGAGGCCTGAGCTTGATGTTGAGGCTGGCTCTCGTCTTTTCACTACCCCGCTATAAAATCGTTCGAAAATGTAGGGAAGGTCCTCGGCTTCAATCCCCATCCCGTCATCCGTTACTGTAATTACATAGTCAGGGCTCTCCAGCTTTACCGTAATCTCTATTCGGGATCGGGCGAAACGTAAGGCATTCCCGATCAGGTTGACGAACACTTGACGCAATCGATCCTCATCCGCATATACGCGAAAAGGAGACGAGCAGTTCAGGAGCACAGCAATGTTCTTTTCTTCTGCATCAATCGTGAAGGCATCCACAATAGCAGCCAGAAATGGCTGTAACGGGAACCAAGTCTGGTTCAACAAAAGATGGCCGGATTCAGCTAAGGCAAGCTGCTGCAAGTCACCCAGCAATTTGCTCATGCGATAAACTTCAGCCTGCAGCAGAGCCGCTTGTGAAGGCTCAATATCAGCTTGATTGTAAAGAGCATTGTCTATCTGAGCACGCATAATAGACAGCGGTGTTCGCAGCTCATGCGCCACATCGGCTACCATTGATTTGCGAACGGTCTCCAATCGGTACAGCTTCTGGGACAGCTGGTTTAGTTTATCCTCTATGAGCTTGTCACTATCCTTATTGAACACAGCTTGGCTTAAGGATGGCGTCAGCTCCATTTCTGTCAATCGATGAAGGATTTTATTCTGATAGCGGCGATGAGTAGATGCTTGCATGTGAAGGAGGCCATACATTACCGCAAACACTACAATTCCAATAACGAT
>JARBUQ010000270.1 GCA_029239545.1 Paenibacillus sp. | reverse complement strand
CCCCAACACTTTATCTATCTTGCCGCTCTTCATCTTATAATCCAGATCAGCCAATTCAGACATAATTCGGGCCAGCTGCTCGTCCTTGAAGTTAGCGCCCTGCTCTGCTGCGATCTTGACAGCGTAGGGGTGCAATCCTAACTGACTGGCCAGCTGTGCTTGAGAATATCCTTGCCTGGATAACTCCTTCACCTGTAGAATAATGCGGAACTGTCTTGCAATCAGAAGCATTAGTTTAACAGGCTCTTCCTTCTGCTTGATCAGCTCTTGAAGAATCGTGAACGCACGCTTCAGGCGCAATCGAACGATATCTTCAATCAGAATAAAAACATTCTGCTCCGTGCTGGGAGTAACAAGATGCTCAATAATGTCCCCTGTAACAATACCATCCTTGCCGACATAGAGGGACAGCTTCTCGATTTCGGCCGATAAGGTTTGAAGATTCGCTCCGCCATATAAGATGAATTGGTCTGCTGCCCCTTCAGCAAAGCTGAACGAGGCTCTGCCCGCCTGTCGCTTGACCCACTGCAGCAGCGCTTCTGCGGTTAGCGCAGGAAACGCTATGGAGCATTCCTTCAGCGCCTTCACCAGCTTCTTGCGCTCATCTAATTTGTCCCCGTCAACCAATAAGAGCAGAATAGTGAAGTCCACTGGGGCTTTCAAATAGTCAAGCAATTGATCTGTATTATGCTCTACTTTGGAAGTATCCTTGGCCCCTGTGAGGAAGCTTGCATTCTTCGCAATTACAATCTTCTTCTCAGCCATAAACGGAGGAGTCTGTACATCCTCCAGCACAAGACTAAGACTCGTCTCCCCCAGATCATATCTGGATATTCCGAAATCTCTTTCGCTTGGATCAATAAGCTTATCCAGCATGAAGTGAATGAACTCTTGCAGTAAATAACGTTCTGCCCCATAACATACATAGAGGGGACGCGCGCTTCCGCTAGCGATTTCCTTGGAAGCTGATTTGTAATCCATCCTGCAACACCCGCCCTTTTATGTAACCTTTCCTGAGCTTCTTGCCTTCTTGCTGATAGTGTAGCAAAAACAAAGGGATCACGTCAAAATCCGAAGATTTCAACATCATCCCTTTGTCCCAGCACATCTATATAAACACGAGCCGGGAGCCCTAGGCACTCCTGGTCTGCGGTCATACGGTGTCAGGCGGTGTTCGTCGATCTGTTACTTTAATATACGCTCCGCTTGACATTATGTGCATTCGTGCGGCTTATTTTTTACTTGGCACTTCCAGAATCCGGGCTCAACGTTTCGACCGTCTCTTTCTTCCGTTCAATATCGATCAAATACGTCTTGCTAACTTCTCCTTGCGTAACGGTGTAGGCTAATACGGTATTCGATCTCCAGCCGGCTAGCGAAATACGATCCGTCTCTGACCACATATGTCCTGACGTGAAAAGAACTTCTGTCCCATATGTCGCCTGCACAACCGTAACTCGCCTTGATGTTGGATCGAAGATGCCTACATGCTTGGAATCTGGCGACTCCAGTCTATGCTGGGCGACTATTGAAATGCCCATCTTAGGAACACTCTCCGCGGATTCTCCACTGCCTGCAGCAGTACCTGCTCCGGGCATAATTCCAGATAACGGCGGCAGCAAAGCGCTCGGAGTTGGATTAGGCGGCGGAACAAAAGATGGTGAACTTTTCATCGAAGAAGAATCTGCTGATTTCTCGGTGGAATGGCTGCCATCTGTCATACCCAGCGCATTCCCGTATTGATCTTGTAAATGATTCACTTCAGTTCCCGGGCTGGACGTTGAACCTGCGGACGAAAACTGGGCCGAGAACGTGTCCGCGAATTCCCCATCACTTGGTTCATCCTTGTCTTGCTCGGATTGCTGCTGATTGTTCGTTGCTGAAGCTTCAATATCCTTAGGAGCCTGATTGTTAAATCCCGTCGAGTTAGGAGCCGATTTCGTACTTACCGCACCAGTAGGTGTCATAGTTGGCACAACACCTGACTCTGGAACATCCCCAGACTTGCTTCCGGCAGGAGCAGACTGGTCTTTTTTGGCCAGATCCTGATTAGCATCTGACGCAGGAGCTTGCAAAGAAGCACTCTTCCTCTCAGGCGAATCATTCAAAGTTTCCTGCTTTGACGCTTGACTCGTTGCTATTTCCCGGTTGAGAAGAGGACCCTCACCCGCAGTCTTCCTCTGCATGGAATCTTGATTCGTAATAAATAAGGTTAGCATAATACCGGCAGCCACCACCCCGCCAATCGCACTTAATGGAAACGTTCGACGCATTCTGCTGAACCAGCTTCCACTAGATGCTGCAGGTTGGTTAGAAGTTCGCTGACTAGCCGCACTCAAATGCTCTTCGGTCGTCTCTTGAATGCGCAGTCGGTCAATTTCCTCCAGACGAGGAAGAATCGAGTCGACCAGGCTGAAGGGCGGTAACACTTTGGGAACATTGGCCAGTTCGAGAGAAAGCTGCTGTAAGCGGGAATACACATCCGCACATTCCGAGCATCGGCTCATATGAGCCAGCATTGTTCGGCGCTCCGAATCGCTTAAATCGTGATCCAGATCACGCTGCATCAATTCCACCGCCTCTTGACATGTCATCCCCGTACACCACCTTTCTGATAATCACGGAGTAATAATTGCAGTTGTTGTCTCGCTCTGAACAAGTAGGATTTGACCGTGTTAAGCGGCAAATCAAGGGAATCAGCAATTTCGTTGTACGAAAAGTCCTGCAAATATCTCAATACGACGACAGCTCTATGATGCTCAGGAAGCTTGTCGATCGCCTCTTGTATATCTTTAGCTACGTACGTAGATAATATTTCTCCCTCTACATCCTGGGTTCCTGAGAACACCATATCATGCTCCTCTATGGAAACCGTCGATTTCGTCCGACGAAATTTGTCGATGCAAATATTCGTAACGATTCGCTGCACCCATGTCTTGAATAGGGCTTTTTCCTCATAGGAGTTGATCTTGGTATAGACTCGAATAAGCGCTTCCTGAGCCGCATCCTTCGCATCCTGCTCATTGCCGAGAATGTAATAGGCAGTCCGATATATATGGGATTCAATCTCTCGCAATAGGGTTATGAGAGCGTCGCGATCGCCCGATTGGGCAGCAATAATCAATTCCTTCGCTACCACAAGGTTCCCCCTTTCTTGCAACTTTTTAAACGCATTTGATAGGAGAAAGGTTGCACTCTTTCCTAAAATTATCGTAAGCTCTTCGAATGCTCCATCCATTTTACCAGAAATCAGGGAATCAAAACATTAATTTCTCCTTAATTTTATACAAAGAACTGGCTCATCCATTTAATCCAATGCGCACCTGGTATGAATAGCAGCTGGGCCAATACTGTTCCAAGAAAACGAGATATGACAAGCATGAGCACCAAATGTGTCATTTGGGAACTGCGCTTCTTGCCTGACAGCACCTGGTCCGTAAGGAGTGCGACCTTAGGGTCTATCGTCAGAGCCAGCAGAATCGTGGCGATTCCATTTATCATCCCTGAGGACAGAGTTGAAGTTGTGGCCCGTTCGGGACTTAACAATCCGGCATACAGCGCGGATAACACTCCAACCGTGTAGATCGCGGTAATACATGTGTTCAGCACTAATAACCGCTTCGGCACTCCGCCAATGCGGAAGCTGTGAATAATGCGCAGGTTGGGGCTGCGGAAATAATGCTTCACCGCTCCCAGATGTTTGGCTTTCAGCGCTTCTTTCATCAAATATGGCACAGAGCCGCTTATCTCTAACCGTTCAATGGCTCTAGCGAATATCGCTACGAACGTAGGAATAAGCAAAGCACCCACGACTGTTCCAAGTGATGCTGAACCTATGATCCAATGAAATTGTTGCCTGACTCCCTCAATACTCCTCGTTATCATAGCCTGATCGATCAAGCTTGCTATCAACACCATCTGCACCATATTCGCCGTACGCGAGAAGATGACTATTATATTGAATAAGGAAAAAGCGCTGGCAAGCCGCGCTGTGCGCGTTCCTGCTAACCTCGCAGCATAGGAGAGAGTCTCAATCGCGTTAATAAGAAGGGTAAAGAGGAGAATCAGGAGCAGTTTATCAGTCATTCAACCACCTCGTTCACAATTTCGGGACAACCAGACTACACTCATTCTCTCAGCAAGTGGTAATAAATTCAACTCCTGCTGCTTAAACTGCTGAATCAATCTCACAGAACAAACAAAAGACCGGCAAAATGCCAGTCTTTTGTTTGTTCATTCTATTGATAAGGAGTGCCCAATTTAGCCAAATCCATTGATGCTATCGTCTTCCTCGCTGCTTGGTCCCCGTGCTCGTAGACCTTGGCATAAATTTGCCTTAGCGATTCATCATATTGATCATTTTCCATATCTTGATGATAAGGCATCCCTGGTATGTAGGCTCGAATGGATGATGCATCGTCATATTCCATTTTGATATTCATCAGATCCTGTAAAAAATCCATTTCCTCCCGGGTACCGTGAACTACAAATTCATAAGCAGCATCACCTTCTTTTTCCAAAATGGTATTCGCTTGGACCGAAACGTAATAAGTATTTTTTTCCATAGGCTCCTCCTAATAAAATTTATATAGCAAAGCAGCGCCTATTACGATAGCAACTGGAAACAAAACATAAGCCAAGAGGATAGGATTGGCAAGGATCGGATGTTTTGAGGTTGTTCCGTTCACATTATGATCTACGCGCGTACGCTGTCTTTTCTGGTTCGCAACTATGGAATAGATCAAGCCTGCCAGCAATATTGCTTCAATAATACAGATACTTATCCAAAGCGTCATAAGGTTCTCCTATTGGGTGCGACATTATCCTTCAGGATTCACCTCGTTTCACCTATCTATTCATTCCAATCACAACCATCAAACTAACATCAAAGTCCAAATAGCTTCTGCTGCACCTTCAGACCATTCCTCGTTACATGATAAACCACTTCTCCGTCTCGATCAGTCCGATGGATATCAGCTTGTATCGATTGGATGCGCTCGATCACTTGAGGATTAGGATGCCCATAGGAATTAGAGGCCCCTACTGAAATGACCGCTTGATGCGGTTTCCAGAATTGCAGCCATTCCGCGGTTGTAGAGCTTTTGCTTCCATGGTGTGCGATCTTGAGAACGTCGAGAGTCCGGGCTGTTGTTGCCAGATTGCCGCTCTCGAGCCATAAGGATTGCTTAGAGGCCAATGATTGCAGCAAGCTCGCCTCCTGTTTCAAGCCAATGTCGCCCGTAAACAGAAACTGCGAATCAAACATCGACATCCACATGACTAACGACTCTCCATTCTGATCATCGACGATTCCGAGACTATTATTGTCCTCTGGATCAGGACCGATAACTGTGAGCTTCGTAAATTTGTCGAGTGTCACCTTCGCGCCAGCCCCTCCGCCCAAAAGCTGTGCCCCATGCTGCAGAGCGGTTTCGAACAGCTTTTGTGAGCTCTCATTGCCTTTCCATGAATCGTTGAAAAGCACAGCTTTGACCGGAATCTGTTCTACCACCGCTTGCAACCCTCCGATATGATCGGCGTCCTGATGACTGATAACCAAATAATCGATTCTGTGAATCCCTCGTTTCTTCAACAGCGGTACTAACAGCTTCTCCCCCACCTCATAAGGATTTTGACGTTCCTTCCACTCTTCACCCGGCTTGCGAAATGAGAGCGTCCCCCCGCCATCTATCAGCATGATTCGACCTTGAGGGGAGCGAATCAGAATGCTGTCACCCTGCCCTACATCGAGAAAGCTGACTTCGCCTGATCTCCCGAGAACAGCAGGTGTGTAGCCATAGGCCAGTAAAGCTAACATGGCACATGAAGCCGCGACTGCACGCCCTAATCGACCATTTGCTTTCCAGAAGCAGAACGCTCGATACATAAGATATAACAGTACAAAATATAAACTTATCCATACCAGGGATGGGGTCGGCCAAATCTGCTGCGCAGCCCGGTAAGCCGCCCCTTCCTGCACAGACCAGAATGTGAGCCGATTGCACCAATCCGCTAACCATGCCACCCAATCACCCGCACGAAGCCATACAAAGGACAGCATTAAAGCAACGGATCCAAGCGGCAAGGTCAAAAAGCTAATGAATGGAACCAGCAACAAATTAGCGAACCAGGATAACAAGGAAAAAGAATTGAAGTAATAAATCGATATTGGAAAAGAGATCATCTGCGCTACAGTCGTAACCGCTATGGCAGAATTCAGCATGGGAGATCGAATGGGCAGGAGTTTTGAGAATCTAGGGACTCCGACAATTAATCCAACGGTTACGATGAAGGATAGCTGAAAGCTAACATCAAATAAGTAGTAAGGCTCCCAGACAAGCATCATTAGAGCAACAGCGCTCAAAATATGCAGCCCATCCTTCAATATCCCTCTTCTGGCCGCATATAAAGCAATCATTGCCATCAAGCCAGCACGTACAACAGAAGGTGAACCACCTGCAATAGCCGTATAGATCGGGACAAAAGCAAGTGTGATTATGAGTGCCTTTTCTTTGGTGAATCCAAGCACTCGAAGCAGAAAGAGACAGCCTGCTACGAATACAGCAACATGCAGACCGGATATAGCCAGAATGTGAGTCAAACCCAGCTTCGAGAACT
>JARBUQ010000269.1 GCA_029239545.1 Paenibacillus sp. | reverse complement strand
GGATGCTCCAGCCATTTATCCTTGCTATTCTTCCAAAAAACAACCCACTGCTTCGTATCCTTATCCAGCCGGAATTGCGCCAGATCTCTGTGCACCCACTGGTCACCCTTAAATGAGATTCTCTCCTCCACCAGTGTCACAGTGTTTCCTCTGAACTTATAGCTGAGCTTGACTTCGTTCCTGATCTCTGAAGGAATTTTCTTGATTGTGTAGTTTTTTAACAATCGATCTACGAGCTTCATTGTAAATTCATCCAACATTCGTTCATCACCTATATGAAGTATTTGATTTTTTTGCCAACACTTCGTACTTTAACACATCTAACACAACAAAACACCCCCTTTCCTCCACAGTTTCAACATAGAGTAGGGGGCGTTCATTATTCGCGATATGATTCCAACTGACCTACTTCAACGAATCCGGCAGCAAGCTGCGCAAATCCTCTATATCTACAACCAGATGGATGTTGTTCATCGTCCGCAAAGACCCAGAGATGATGCCTATCAGACGGCCTTGTATGTCTATTATCGGCCCTCCTGACATGCCGCTAACAACTTGCACCGAAGTCAGGATTCGGTCTCTGCCATTAATCTCAGCCTTCGGGCTATTGATAATCCCTTCCGTAATAATAGGTGTGTTTTTTAGCGGATATCCGATTGCATACATTTTCTCTCCGTGCTTCACTTGGTTTTCTCTGATTTCGAGAGCTTCATAGACTGCTTCCTTGCCAGCATCTGCTTGCGGATCGGGAAGCTTGAGGATGGCTATATCCTTCTCCTCATCCACATTCAATACCTCTATCGTACTGACGATTCGGCCGTCATTGAAAGCACCATCGATCCGTTCCGCACCCTTCACAACGTGATAGGCGGTTGCCGCCAGCCCGTCTTGGGATAACAGCACACCCGTTCCAGTCGACTTGACCGATCCGTCCTCTCTGAGAACTCTGATATAAAATATAGCGTTCTCGGAGCGTTCATAGATTTGCTCTGCATTATACTGAACCGGGGTATCCGCATTAGCGCTCATGAAAAAGATCATACCGGACAATAAGGAAACGAGCACACACAGAACTAGCAGCTTCTTACGCAATTTCCATCTACCGCCTCTCCCAGTCCGCAGTTTGCAGCATACCGCACGCAGCTCTCACGCGCGGTATGTGTGCAACTAACTGCTATTGCACTACTGCCATAATATCTTCATAAGCCCAGTGATCAGGCGTTAAATCTGTAAACTTGCCAGACAAGCTCTGCTTCACTGCACCGATAATGCGGTTGATGACAACAACGGCCTGAGCTCTTGTAATTTGTTCCTCCGGCTGGAAGGTTCCATCTGGGAAGCCGTCTACATAACCTGCTGCCGTAAATGCGTTGATATACTTCTCAGACCAATGTCCAGCAACGTCAGACAAGATGGTCTCCCCTGAATCCGTAATATCCAGCTTGAGCACACGGGACATAATGACTACGAACTCCGCTCTCGTAAGCCCCCTTGCCCCGCCAAAGCTGCCATCCGGATATCCATCGATAATGCCTGCCGATGTGAAGAACGCTACAAGATCCTGAGATCCGTTAGACACGTCACGGAACAGATTAGCAACACTGACTTCCTCCATATCCAACAGAGGGGCTATAACATCAATAAGCTCATACCTCGAAATGGCTTGATCCGGTTTAAACAAACCTTGCTCATAACCTGAGATGTATTTGATTTCGCGGGCGTCTTCCTTAATCTCGTACTTGGCGTTCTCCGCTTCATAGTTGATTGTAACTACACGATCATCTTTATCCGTAATCGCTTTGATGGTCATTTTCCCCTTGATTAACAGCTCACCCTTGAACTGAGGGCTGTTCTTCGTTGGCGTCGATCCATCCGTCGTATAGTAGATGATCTGCCCTTCAGGAGCGGTCAGCTTCAATTTGCTGTTCCGTGGTACGACGACCGGTGACTCGCCATCGCCGGAAGCAGATTGCTTGCCGATAACGGCTCCAAGCTCAGGAGCTTTGACAACAGGAGGTATGAATACCCCGCCCCCATAGATCACCTGCCTTGACCAAACCCCAGATAATATCTCGCTGAATTCCTTCTCCTCGGCAATCGTAATGGCTTTGATCGTAGTCGTGCTTGTCAAAACGATTGGCGCCAAATACAACAAGGAGGTTTCATTCGGCTCAGTACCATCCAAAGTGTAATAAATCTTTCCATCTAATTCATCAGTAGCTAGAACAACGGTTACTTCGTTGCTGAAGTTCACATCACCGGAAACAACCTTTGGCTTAACCGCTGTATCGGTGAATTGAAGCGCCGGTGAATTGAGCGTAATAATTCGGCTTGACCCGCCAACCGCCACCGTGATTCCTGCTTTGCCAGACTTCTTCAAGGAGCCTCTCAGTGTTCCAGCATTATTGCTGATCTGGATATCTGCAGGAGCAGCCGACCATGCGGCAGCAGCGTCCTGTGTCAGTTGGAAGTCGGAGTTGATCCGATTGATAAGATCCTTATCATTCAGAATAATGGCAACCGTGCTAAGCTTGGCTTGGTCCGTTCCAGCAAAAGCTGTCAGCTGAGGATTAAAGCCCGGAATAGCCTGCCATACAAGAGCACTAAAATTTGCTGGCAGAATGCCCTTTGCCAAATCCTTCGACAACATCCCTGCTGCTCCCGAAGCTTCGCCTGAAACTCTGTTTCCTGCAGCATTGTAGTAGGCTGTGTTCGTTTTTAACATCTGTTTGTTAAATGCCGATTGCATTATCGTTGCCGCATCTTCCTTCTGACCTGCAATCCCGCCGAAGTAAGCTTTGTTACGCACCAGTTTGCCGTCTGCACCAGCTACCACTTCACCATGATTCAAGGCTTGGCTGATCGTACCTGCTGCTGCATAACCGGCAATACCGCCTGCATGTGCTGTATTTGTTCCTTCTGCTTTAATGAACCCTGAATTGTATACGTTGACTAGGGCTCCGCGATTAAGTCCAGCAATACCCCCAGCAGCGGATTGTGCAGAAGCCGCCTCAATATTAGCGTAAGAGAACGATTCCGAAATCGTACCGCTTGCTGTATTCTCCCCTGCTGCGCCTCCCGTATAACCTGTTCCGGAGATCGCTCCGGCTACAGAAGAACGTTCAATGATTCCTTCGTTCTTTCCCGCAATGCCGCCAACATAATCTGCACCTTTTACAGTTCCGCTGACTCCGACATTGCTGATTGTTGCACCAGCGTGATTAACACCCGTCACAATCCCGATGTTAGAGCCTGCTGTGATAGCAGCTTCTACAAATGTCACATTCGCAATTTTGCCGTAATTGTCCTTGAAGAACCCATAAGTTTCAATGGCTCCTGTCTCTTGCTTGAAGCCTTTGATCTTATGCCCTTTTCCATCAAACTCACTTGAGAACTCGATGAATGGTACCCATTGCTTGCCTTCCAGGTCAATGTCTACTGACAAAGCAATCTTGTTCATGCTTGGTCTGGCAACTGCTGTTCGGTTGAACAATCGATACAAATCAAGACTTGTATCATTGTGCAGAAGGACTGCTGTGTAAAGCTGTGCTTTGCTCTGAATGTCGACTTCCTCGGCTTTATTCCCTCTTAAGAAAATAGCGTCAGGGTCAAGATTCCAGTCACCAATCGTTAATGCAGCTGTTAAGTCAGCCTGTGTCACTTCAGGCACAGCACCCACATTATGTCCTACAGCAGGACCTGTGCTCTTATGCGTGGAAAGCAAGATTTTGCCATCTCTGAAGTTGTAACCGACCAAATTGCCCCTGTATGCATTAGCACCTGTTACAGTCACGTTAATGACAGGGACATCTGCATAAACACTTTCGATCGTGCCATCATTATAACCTGCGAACCCGCCTGCGTAGGCTCGAGTCGCGTGATTAACTCCGGTGTTATTAATCTGTGCTTGCAGAGCATAAGCGTTCTTGATCGTTGCTCTTCTCTCGACAGCAGCAGCAAATCCCCCGCTGCGGGTATCAAAGCCCGTGTTCGATACATTGCCCGTAGCATAGGCATCCGTGATCGTATAACGATCTACTGATCCAACAAAACCACCCACATGTACGCCTGTTTTCCCTTCAATGACCAGGTTCCCTTTCGCATAAGCGAATTTGATCTGGCCATCACCCGGACTGGAGTCCCCAAGCAATCCGGCAAAACCTCCTGCGTAAATGGTATTATCCTGATTCGAATCCAGAATCTGAATCGGAACATCCGCATAAGAGTAGGTGATCTTGGTACGATCCCCCATCCCAACGAAACCTCCGGCATGTGTGGCTGGCACTAGCCCCACCTTGGAGCCTGCCGTACCAATCGTAATGGCTTCACCATCTCTGGCAACAGCATTCGTATAGTGGATTTCACCGCCGCCAGCTATGCCAGCGATCCCTCCTATATGGTACACAACGCTTGTGTCCGTACGAACATTGTTCCGAGCAGTGGAGCTTACGATAATTCCATCTGTGAACCCCGCTAATCCTCCGACTGCTGCTGCTTTGGCTCCATTCACGACCAAATCCGAGGTAACGTTCGAATAATAGATCGATGCAGTCGAATTTTTCCCTGTTATGCCGCCTACATAAAGATCTGCACCCAGGTTAGCTCCGTCCACTTGAATAACATGCGAATGTACGGTTGCCTCATAGATCCCTCTGTAGAAAGGAATGAAGTTGCCAAAATCAAACCCAGTGTTCACATTACCAGAAGCGCTGATTCCCGCAATTCCGCCTACAGCGCCCTCGCTAGTCTTGGCTGTGGCCGTGATATCGGAAACTGCGTCAACCTTGGACAGGATGGAATCTACACTATGTCCCACGATCCCACCGGCAGTAACACTGCCCCCAGCTGCTTTAATCGTTGCTGCAAAATCAGCTCGTTGAACCGCTGTGTTCGTGAGCTTCCCTGCAATTCCCCCTACCACAGCTTGCGCACTCTCATCCAGAGAGGTGATCAGGATGTGCTCTGTTCTCACATTCTCCATATCAAATGCGTTGCTGCCTCTGCCTTCCTTGCTTCCCACAATCCCGCCGATCGTCCCGTTCCCTGTCAAATGCTGACCCGCGCGGGAAGTCGTTACAGTGACATTCTTAATCGTGTTGTCCCTATCGGACTGTCCGATCAAGGAGCCCAATGTTGAACCTGCTCCTGATGCCTTCAATACTCCGCTGCCAAAGGTTAACGTAATATTCTCTGCTTTCCCACCAGCATAACGTCCTATCAGACCACCGAGCGTGTTATTCTCGCCCGTTGCGGATATGTTGTAGGTGTCCACAATTTCAACTTGAAGACCTGTGACATCACCGGTTTGTTTCCCGATCAGTCCACCGACTGTTGCATTGGCTGCAGAGCTTCCTACGCTCCCGTTGATCACATTGAAACCATAGCTTCCCGGTACAATATTGGACGTGTTATCGCCTATATATCCACCTGCAATCGCATTGTTGCCAACTGCTTCCACTCGGCTGCCGTCTTCCAGGGAGATATTGATCCCTTTTAACGTTCCTGTATTTTTGCCTAACAAAGCGCCGACAGTTCCTCCGCTAACCTTCATCCCATTTCGCAGCCTGATTTCCACTTCTGAGATGCTCCCTTTATTTACTCCTGCAAGCACACCCGTGAACTGATTTCCTGCAATCGACAACGGCTCCATCTTGATCTTGGTTACCGAACCCTGCTGTCCTATTACACCGAACAAGCCTGAATAGTTATGGTCCGCCTTCAAGGTTAGTCCGTCTATCAAGTGGTTATTCCCAATGAACGTCCCCTGAAAAGGGTTATCCTCATTGCTGCCGATCGGCACCCATTGTGTAGATTGAATATGGATCGGGTTAAGCACACGAATCGTTCTGCCAGTGAAATTGAATTTGTTCACGCCTGGAACCGATCCATTCACAATCGCAGCCAGTCCTGCAAGCTCCGCCTCTGTTCGAATGTCGAAATAGATGACGTCTTTGTCACGCATATACCAGTTAATATTGGCGTTGACATTGCCGCTTCCCGTATCCCCGCCGGAATTGGCAATTCGATTGATCTCCGGATATTTGTAGCTGGCATTGGGTGAGCCATATTTCCAAGTATTTACGAAGTCCCAATCCTCACCTGCCCAACCTGGGAACGTATCTCTATCCTCTAACGTAGATTCAAGAATTGTACTTAATCGTGCCTGCACATTCAACCAGAGATGATTGCCTTCTGCGAAATCCGACAGATCCTTATTGATATTGCGATCCTCATCCTTCACGTAATAGCTCTTCCACAATAGCTCCTTGCTTTGATTGTCATAACGGCCTGCGAAACCACCTGTGTATGCACCATTCGTCCCTGTTACCTGACTGGCCGAATAACTGGTGGACACTTGCCCGTTCGTAATTCTGCCCAGAAAACCGCCAGCGAAGGAGTTGGCTCCGTTAGCTATTACCTCTTTGGCAACATACGAATTCGTGATTGTGCCTGCCGCATGATCTCCTACCAAGCCCCCGACATTCGAATAAATACCGTTCGCCGTAACCTTGGAGGTGCTGTGAGACTTGTCAATCATACCGAAATTTCTTCCCGCAAGGCCTCCAAGGAAGACATAGCTGCTATCTGTTCCGACTGCACTGCCAGTAACATCGATGTCC
>JARBUQ010000268.1 GCA_029239545.1 Paenibacillus sp. | reverse complement strand
AGCGAGGCAGAAGTGGCGCATGAACGCGGAATCAAGCTGTACACGATGAGTAATACGGGAGGTCTGACTTGGGATTTCGGCGTTATTCCTTATGAACCTTTTCCGGGGCAATGGAGCAAGAGGCATCAGGCTTTACTCAAGGCTCGCGAGGACTGGGGGCTAAGTGGGCTTATGGAGTCCCATCATTTTGGCTGGTGGCCTTCTTTCATTAGTGATATGACCAAATATGCTTACTGGAGTCCAAGTCCCACCTACGAGGAAGTACTGGCAATGTTGGCCAAACGGGACTTTAGTGTGGAGGCTGCACCTTTAGTAGTAGAAGCCTGGAGCTATTGGAGTGAAGCGATTCGATATTATATATCGACGAATGAAGATCAGTATGGTCCGTTTCGAGTCGGGCCCTCCTATCCGCTTATATTCCGTAAAGTGGTAAAAATACCGGCAGATAAGCATGCCATGTTCGGCAATGAGATTGTAGTGACGGATTACAAGCCTATGGAGGGACCTAGACAATCGTTAGGAATTTCCCGTATTGACGTGGAACTGCGCAGTCTGGAGCGGATGAGGGAGCACATGCTTACTGGAAATGGACTGCTGGAGCAAGCTTTGGCGCTTACCTCTGAAGGCAAGAAGGCTGAAGCAGCAAGGATGCTGGGTATGGGGCGGTTCATAGCACTTTGTATTCAAACCACGATTAACGTTAAGTTATGGTGGAAGTACAAGCAAGAGCTATTCCGGGAAACCGATCCTGATCAGGCGGCTGTACTGCTCGAGCAGATGGAACAGCTGGCAGAGCGTGAGATTGCCAATGCTGAGGCTGCGATCCCCCTTGTTGAAGCTGATTCGAGGTTAGGCTGGGAGCCAAGCATGGAATATATGACGGACCCAGCGCATCTTCAGTGGAAGATTCACCAAGTCCGGTCTGTTCTGCAAAGTGAATTCGCTCAATATCGCAGCTCGCTTGCATTGACTGGGCCTGCAGATCAAATGAGCGGAGGACATCACCGATGAAGGAAGAGCTGAACAATTACCATCCTTCCGTCCGCATTCTGGACGATCTTGTGCGCATTCAAAGCGTAAACCCTCATTACGGCGACGGGGCTCGTGGTGAACAAGAGGTGAGCCGGTATGTGGAGCGTTTTTTTGAGGGGACGGGGGTAAAGGTTACTCGCCATCCAGTGTTACCCGGAAGAGACAATCTTGTGATCGAGCTTAGAACCGGTCATGCGGAGCAAACCTTGTTATTCGAAACGCACATGGATACAGTGTCGCTTGGTTCCATGGTCGATCCCACTACTCCGAACTATCGTGACGGTCGCCTCTATGCAAGAGGCGCCTGTGATGCGAAAGGCTCCTTGGCGGGCATGATGTGGATGATGAAGCAATGTGCGGAGCATCCGGAGCGGCTTGCTGCGGATATAGTGCTCTGCGCTGCCGTGGATGAAGAGTTTGAGTTCCGTGGCTTGAGAGCCTTTATGGCTATGAACATGCCGATTGCTAGCGCTGTAGTCGGAGAGCCAACCAATCTGGAGATCGTAATCGCCCACAAGGGCTGTGTAAGATTCTCGGTCACGACCCACGGCAAGGCAGCGCATAGCTCCATGCCCAAGGAAGGCAACAGCGCGATTAAACAGATGATGCGAGTGATCCAATATATAGAGGAACAAATAGAGCCGGAGTTGGATGCGGATAGGATCCGCCATCCGCTATGCGGTTCACCGACGATCGTAGTCGGTACGATTAACGGCGGTACGCAAATTAATATTGTGCCGGAACGATGTGAAATTGAGATTGATCGCCGCATTATACCTGGAGAAGATCCGCAGCACGTATTGGAGGAGTTCGAGAACAGATTGAGGTCATTTGCTGATGAGAATCAGTTGTCGATCTCATTCAGTATCAGGGAGCTGCTGCTGGATGGAGCCTTGAATACACACCCGGATTCACTCATCGTTCCCTATGCCCGATCCGCAGCGCGCCTGATGGATCTGTCTGACGAGCCGGTAGGCGTCTCCTATAGCAGTGACGCCAGCAAGCTGCAGAAGGCTGGCATTCCAACTATTGTGTTCGGCCCAGGCTCGATTGCTCAAGCCCATTCCAAAGAAGAATGGGTGTCGGTGCTTGAGGTTGAGCAGGCGGCCGAATTTTATCTTCAGCTGGCCTTAGGGTTCGGACAGCCGATAGAAAGAGGTTAGGATGCAAATATCGGATTGTGTTTATTGGGTCGGGAGCGGAGCTTATGGCAGTGAGCTGAGCCATTCCCGGGATTGCAATGTGTACGTAATTGATGGCGGTGGAGAGTATGCGATGATTGACGCTGGCAGCGGACTGGCACCAGAGTTAATCGTAGCGCGCATAGAGGGCTGTGGAATTCCAATGTCGAAGGTAAAAAGCTTGCTGCTCACGCATATTCATGGAGATCATGCCGCGGGAGCCTATTATTTTCACAAGGAATACGGTTTGAAGGTATATGCTGCCCAGGAAGCAGCTCCATGGCTGGAGCAGGGCGATATGGAGCGAACGAGCGTGAACGCTGCCAAGCGGGCAGGGGTTTATGAGGCTGATTTTCAATATCCGGCTTGTCCGGTTGCGGGCCATTTGCTTGAGGGTGATCGGATAAAGGTAGGCGAATTGGAGCTTCAAGTCTTGGACACACCGGGACACTCTCGAGGGCATGTCAGCTTCGTCATGGAGGAGGGCGGATTCCGTTCCTTGTTTGCGGGGGATACGATCTTTGCCAATGGGAAGATTTATGTACAGAACAGCTGGGACTGCAGCATTCAGGAGTATGCAGCAAGCATTGCCAAGCTTCATGAGCTGAAATTTGATCGGCTGTACCCCGGGCATGGTACCTTCGTAGTGAACCGTGCCGGAGAGCATATCGCCCGAGCCCATCGCTGCTTCGAACAGTTGGATTTGCCTCCGAATCTATAAGACAAGAATGAAATAATGCTGGATTGTATAAAAGGAGGTACTGCTTTGTCTATTCAATCATTGATACCTAAAGCTTCATTCCATGGCTTGGAGTCCTGTACCTGGTTGTACAGCGGCGCGGAGACTCCTCCGCATAGGGGGAGCGCACAGGCACTAGAGACTTATATTCGTAATCGTGAGCTGGGACCGATTGGCCGCAGCAAAAACACGGTGATCGAAGAGTCCCTCCGCAGCAATCTCGCTCGATTGCTGAATGCCCGCGCCCAGGATATTGCCCTTGTCTCCAACGCTTCTGAAGCTATAACTATGATCATTCAGGCTCTACGTCTAAAGGCGGGAGACAATATCGTGATCCATTCGCTGGAGTTTCCGTCAGGGGTATTCCCGGCGCTGCTGCTTCAGGAGCATGGGGTCGAGGTGCGGCTCGTTCATCATCGCGAGTGGCAGGTTAGCGTAGACGATTTGCTGGAACAGGTGGACGATCGCACAAGGCTGGTCGTATCCAGCCATGTCAGCTTCGTCAGTGGAGCAAGACTGGATTATCAGTCTCTCTATGCCAGGCTGCGTCCGACTAATGCCATCCTGCTGCTCGATGCAACGCAATCGCTTGGAGCCATTCCAGTTGATCTGGAGTATGCAGACGTGATCGTATGCAGCTCTTACAAATGGCTGATGTCTGTACATGGTCTGGGCATTCTGGCTATTAATCCGGCAAGGCTCGGCGATCTGCTTCCAGTATCAGCAGGCTGGCGCGGTGTGAAGGAGTTATTCCATGAGGAACGATATACAGCCTTCGATTTTTATGACGATGCGCGCAAGTTCGAGCTTGGGTTTCCGAATTATCCGGCTATTTATACGATGAATTTCTCTACAGGGCTGCTGCTGAATACAGGTATTGACGAGGTGGAGTCGCATATCCTGAAGCTTGGCGGGTATTTGCTGGAACGTCTGACTGAGTCGGGTTATGAGCTCATGACACCTCGGGAGCCGAAGCTGCGGGCAGGCAATATCAGCTTTGCTTGTGAGCAAGGAGATCAAGTTGCTGCCAGGCTGCAGGAAGAAGGCATCTATGTATGGGGCGGGGATGGTCGGATCAGAGCATCCGTCCATGTATTCAACAACTCCAATGATATTGACCGGTTTATCACCGTTTTACAGCAATATGATCAAACATCCAGAGGAGGGAGCGAGCATGGATAAGCTCAGAGTGGCTGTTATCGGTTTGGGGGGCTGGGGGCAGTGTCACTTGGAAGCTTACCGTTCGATCCCCAATGTCGAGATAACCGCGATTTGTGATAATCGGGAGAACATCCTTCAGGAAACCGGCGATCGCTTCCAGGTCGCACATCGGTTCATGGACAGCTCGGAGCTTCTGAACAGGGAAGAGATCGACTTGGTCAGCGTGGTCACATCCGAGGAGAATCGACTGCAGATCGTCCTGCAGGGGCTGAATACCGGCAAACATGTCCTGGTGGAGAAGCCGGTGTCCATTCAAGCAAAGGAAGCAAAGCTCATGCTGGAAGCGGCTGAACGCAATGGCCGACATGTGATACCTGGACATATTCTGCGCTTCGAGCCCCGTTATGCGGAAATTGAGGAATCGATCCGAAAGGGTACCTTGGGAGTGCCTCAGAGTATGTATTTCAAGAGGGCGAGAACCAAAGGGATGTTCCATACCTACAGCCGCACGCATTCCGCCTATTTGTCAGCTGTTCATGATATTGATCTGGCGCTGTGGTATACACAGAGCAGAGTGAAGCGTGTGAGAGCTTACGGCAAATGGGTCACTGGAGCGGACACGCCGGATATTCTGTGGGGTTGCCTGGAATTCCATAATGGCGCCATTGCTTTTCTGCACAGCAATTGGATGACTCCCGATGAAGCCGACATCACGATGAACGATTGTATAGAAGTGATCGGAAGCAAAGGGAACGCACAATTCGACAATCGTGGGACCGGACTTGAAATGTGGGATTCCGAGGGTAGGCATACACCGGATCTGCATATTCATCGGGTGAGGAATGGTTATGCTCAGGGTGCTCTTCGTGAGCAGCTTGAGTATATTTGCAGTTGCATCGCAGAAGGCGCTGATCCTGTGCAGACGTCATTCCCTGACGCTATTCACGGCATCGAAGTGGCGGAAGCGATCGTTCGTTCGGCAGCCGAGGGTATTGAAATATTGCTCGCCTAATCAGTCGCATTACGCGCAGCAACCAATCATTTTAATCAAAGAAGGGTGATCATATGTCTCAACAAATTCATACCAATCAAGCTCCAGAGTTTCCACTGCCTTTCTCACAAGCGCTCGTAGCGGGAGATTTCGTCTATATCTCCGGCCAAGTGGGTGTTGATCCTGCGACCCGGCAAGTGACAGGCGGCACGATCGAAGAGCAGACTGCACAAACGCTGCGTAATATTGAAACGATTCTTCAAGCATCCGGCCTTACACTGGATCATATCGTCAAAATCAACTCCTATTTATCCCGTCCTGAGGATGTTCCTGGCTACAATGAGGTATATAAGAAACTGCTTAATGAACCGTTTCCTACTCGCACTACGATTACTTGCGGGATTGGCATTTATTTGATCGAGATGGATGCGGTAGCCTATGTGCCTGCGATACGGTCAACTACTCTTAGCAATCGAGGTTAAATGTAAATGATGCGACTCTCTAACAAGGTGTGTATAATTACCGGTTCAGGCTCAGGAATCGGTCAGTGCTCTGCCCTCTTGTTCGCACAAGAAGGTGCGACAGTTATCGTGAACGATCTCGATATAGATAAAGGGAACGACACGGTGCTACAAATTCGTGAGGCGGGCGGTCAAGCTCATTTCATCCGTGCGGATGTAACGAATTCTGAGGAAATGTCGAGGCTCGCAGAGGAAGTAATCGCCCTTTACGGCCGAATCGATGTTCTGTTCAATAATGCCGGAATCAGTGGGGTAGGTGCCCTGCATGAGCTTGAGCCGGATGTATGGGATCGGATTATGTCCATTAATATCAAGGGAGTCTATTTGCCAAGCAAATACGTGCTCCCGCATATGATGAAACAACGATTCGGCTCGATCATCAACATGTCCTCGTGTATTGCTGAGATAGGATTAGCCAGACGTGCTTCATATGCGGCAACGAAGGGGGCTGTTCTGTCTCTCACTAAATCGATGCAAGTGGATTACGCCGCATATAACATCCGAGTGAACGCTCTGCTGCCGGGTACCATCATGACTCCATTCGTGGAGAACTACTTGAAGACGTCCTATGATAATCCAGAAGCAGCAGTATCCGCCTTGAAGTCACGTCAACTAAGCGGTGAGCTCGGCAGGCCTGAGGATGTAGCTTTAGCGGCTTTGTTCCTGGCCTCTGACGATAGTAAGTTTATGATGGGTTCTCCTTTGTACATAGACGGTGGAGTTGTTTTTGGTAAAAATGCTTAGGTGTGAAAGAGGTGTGGGTATGAAAAAAGTTAGGGCAGCTGTTATCGGTCTCGGAAGCTGGGGAGTTTGTCATTTGGAAGCTTATCTGGCTCTGCCTTACGTGGAAGTTAAAGCGATATGTGATATAAGGGAAGAAGCAGTCATTGCGGCTGGAGAGCGTTATGGAATCCAAGATCTATATACGGACCCAACTGTGCTGCTGGAACGCGACGATATTGATGTTGTCAGTATCGTTACCTCAGAGAGCGAGCATTTGGC
>JARBUQ010000267.1 GCA_029239545.1 Paenibacillus sp. | reverse complement strand
GCTTGCGCGAAGACAATGAACGCCTTATCCGGGAGCTGGATCAGGCTGTCAAGGAACTCGGGAAAGAGGATGGGCGGGTGAAACAGGTATGAACAAACATAGCGGCTCAGCCGAGCATCAAGCGGCTACAATTATGTTACAGGGCACCTCATCGGACGTAGGAAAAAGCGTTCTGACCGCAGCGTTATGCCGCATCCTGATGCAGGACGGTTGGCGTGTAGCCCCTTTCAAATCACAGAATATGTCGCTGAACTCCTACATTACGTTAGACGGCAAGGAGATTGGCCGGGCACAAGGGATGCAGGCCGACGCTTGCCGCATTGCTGCAACTACCGATATGAATCCGATCCTGCTCAAACCGAAGCAGGACATGGTGTCCCAAGTAGTTGTTCATGGCAAGCCTGTCCGCGATCTGGATTTTCGTTCTTACCGTGAGAAGTACTCCACTGAGGCTGAACAGATCGTCAAAGCTTCCATAAATCGACTTCGCCAGCGCTTTGATGTTGTTTGTATAGAAGGGGCTGGCAGTCCAGCGGAAGTGAATCTCAAAGACCGAGACATCGTCAATATGCGGCTTGCGGGGTGGGCAGATGCTCCTGTCCTGTTGGTGGCAGACATTGATCGGGGTGGAGTATTCGCCTCTTTGGTGGGAACGATGGAGATTTTGAACCCTGACGAACGAGATCGTGTAAAAGGGTTCATTATTAACAAGTTCCGGGGTGATGTGTCGTTGCTTCAGCCTGGGCTAGATTGGTTGGAAAACAAGACAGGCAAACCGGTGCTTGGCGTCATCCCCTATCTGCGTGATTTGGGCCTGGAAGACGAGGACTCTGCATCGCTGGATGCCAAGGTGAATGTACAGCGCTTGAGGGCTGCGGACGCATCAGACGACTCAGACTCAGGAATCTCATCCCCTCAATTAGACATTGTTGTATTGCGGTTGCCGCGCATTTCTAACTTTACCGATTTTGATCCTTTTATGGTAGAGCCGGATGCTGGATTCCGTTATGTGAGTGCTCCCGAGGATTGGGGGACGCCGGATGCGGTAATTGTGCCGGGCAGCAAAAATACGGTCGATGACCTCTTGTATCTTCGCAGCAGTGGATTGGAGCAGCTTGTAAAAGCTTTTGCAACCGCAGGCGGTATGATCCTTGGAATTTGTGCGGGTTATCAGATGCTTGGACGTCGTTTACTTGATCCTGAGCTTGTCGAATCGGATAAGCCTGAGCTGGAAGGGATGAATATTTTCCCTGCTGAAACCGTATTCGTTGGGGAGAAAAGAACTGAGCGCGTTACTGGAAGGTCTATCTTTTTCAATGAAGAAGAAGACAGCCTGGAACTATCCATAAGCGGATACGAGATTCATATGGGACGTACACAATTCCTCGAGCCTGTACAGCACCCCTTCCTTATTCGAATCCACGATGCACCGGATCATAAGGACTCCTATCACCCGGATGGAGCAGTAACAGCAGATGGACGCATATGGGGAACGTACATTCATGGAATTCTGCATAATGATAGGCTTCGTCGGCAATGGCTGAATAAGCTTCGCAAGAATAAAGGGTGGGCTCCGATTCAGCAAATTACTCAGTATGATGATCTTAGAGAGCAAGCCTTCGATAGATTGGCTCAGCATGTGCGCAGTCATTTGGACATGGAGCGGGTTTATGAGATTATAGGAGTAACAAGATGAGCATGAATGAGTAGAATTAAAATTCATGAGAGGATGTGGCAGGATGAAAATTTATACACGTACCGGCGACAAGGGACAGACAGGCGTAATTGGCGGCAGGGTGGACAAGGACGATGTAAGAGTTGAGGCGTATGGAACGATTGATGAGCTGAATTGTTTTGTCGGGCAGGCGATGAGCCTTATGGGCTCGGATATTTATGTGGATTTGCGTGAGGATATGCTGAATATTCAGCATGAGTTATTCGACTGCGGCTCCGATCTGGCCCTCTTGAAGCAGGATCTGCGTCCTTATAAAGTCAAATCGGAAATGATTGACCAGCTCGAGGTGTGGATTGATAAATATGACGCTGAGACGCAAGATCTGACTCGTTTTATACTTCCTGGCGGGTGTCAGGTGTCATCTCTTCTGCATGTATGCCGCACGGTATGCCGCAGGGCGGAACGCCGGGTTGTGACGCTTGCAAAAGAGCAGCCCATTAATGATGAAGTTCGACGTTACTTGAACCGTCTATCAGACTTGTTTTTCACAATCGCTCGCACGGCTAATGCGCGTGAAGGCATCTCGGATGTTGAATATATCCGCAGTGCGGAAGTGTTCCGACGCAAATAATGGGATACTACGAGCCGCTAACTTATATAGTTCCAACTGAAGATGATGGGATGCTGCTCAAGACCATTTTGGCCAAGCGGATGGAGCTCTCACGCAAGCTGTTGTCACGGTTGAAGCAGACGGAGCAGGGGATTACTCTTAACGGTGAGCGTGTCTATATCTCCGTTCGTGTCAGCTCAGGGGACCGAGTTGAGATTAGAATGGAGGAAGAGCAGTCTGACGATATACTTCCAGAGGAGCTTCCCGTTCATATATTGTTCGAGGACGATCATTTGCTGGTGGTGAACAAACCTGTTGGACAGGTCGTTCATCCGACTCATGGGCATTATACAGGTACGCTTGCCAACGCCGTTGTGTTCCACTGGCAGCAGCAAGGATTGAAGGTCAGATTCCGACCGATTCACCGTCTGGATCAGGATACATCCGGTACACTCGCTATAGCCAAAAACCCCTACATTCATCAGAACATCTCCGAGCAGATGCAGGCGGGTGAGGTGGATAAAGAGTATACGGCTTTTGTGCATGGCATAATGGAGCCACTGTCAGGTACGGTCAGAGGACCTATTGATAGAGATCCGGAGCGTCCACATATCCGTATCGTTACCCCTGATGGTTATCCTTCCGTTACGCATTACGCTGTGGAGCGGGCATACAGCCAGACAGTGTCTAGGGTGCGACTTAAGCTCGAGACAGGACGAACCCATCAGATTCGGGTTCATATGCGGCACATCGGTCATCCCCTGTTAGGGGATGCCATGTATGGCTTGAACACTCTGCTGGGATATGACGACTACGATCATCACACTTACGACCCACGCTGGGACGATCGCATTAACCGACACGCCCTTCATGCTTCTATGCTATCCTTTCAGCACCCTTTTACGAAAGAGAGAATGGTGTTTAACGCCCCGCTTCCTGATGATTTGTCGGAGTTGGAGGCAGCCCTGAACCATCCACAATCATGACACCTTTCGCACTGCGTGCTGGGAGCTGCTGCGCTGCGCGCGGTGCGAAAAAGGCTAGCGGAACCCAACAACAGGATGAACCATAAGCGAAGCCGGCCCTGCTCTTCTTATGCATGGGCTGGGTTTGAATTGAGCTTTCTAGCACAAATCAAACAACGGAAACATTATTTCAAGTCGCCTCTGTTCGAGGTGAAACGTGAAATAAGAACTGAACCAAGCTTGAATAAGCTTGGTTCAGTTCTTTGTTTTCCAATCTGTTTCATTTGAGGTTTTGGAGCCTCTCTTCATGATTTTGGCGGAGTCTTTCTCCTGCTGTTAATAGCTCCAAAAGAAAGGCCGATGGCAATCCCGACGGCTATGCCAACAGCGATGTTATCCAGCGCGACACCTATTCCGGCACCGATTGCAACACCGATTCCCAAGCCAGATGCCATGTTATTCTTATTGTCCTTCTTGTCCTTTTCCTGATCATCCTGATGTTTATCCATTAGTATGGCCTCCCTTGCTCTATGAATATTTTACGATTTTTAGCCTGAATGGTTTCAGTCAGGATTTGATGCGTAGCATCCAATCCTTCTGTTCGAGCCCGATTCCCATGCAAATGAAAACTTGTTTTTTTACGCTATGTCAGATATTCTTGAATGTGGACTCTTCCATGTGGATAGAGAAGGGAGTATGCAATTATGTCAGCAACAATGTACGGGTATCCCAAATGCGGAACATGCCGTGACGCCCTGAAGTCCTTGCGGCGCAAAGGAATGGAGCTGGAAATGATTGATTTATTCGAAACTCCGCCTCCATCTGAATTGCTTAGCAAGCTCATAGATGATAGCGGACTTCCGATTAAGAAGTTTTTTAACACCTCGGGTGAAGTGTATAAAGAAATGAATTTGAAGGACAAGCTCGGAAACATGACCAGAGAACAGATGGTCGAGCTGTTAGCATCAAATGGCAGATTAATCAAACGACCGATCGTCTATGATGGCGATAAGATTACGGTGGGTTATAAGGAAGAGTTATATGAAGAAGTATGGGGATCTGGTGCACAGCAGTAACGAGCCTGCCGTGAAACGCGATTTGCCGGAGACAGGGGGAGAGCAGCTTTGGCCGGACAAGGGAAACCGAAGAAGTCCAGATGGTGGGGACTGGGTGCGGTTGGCACCTTCTTGCTAGGACATGCCAAGACGATTGTTTCCATCTTTCAGCTCGGCAAAACAGGCAGTGCCGTTCTCAGTGCATTAATAGCGATAGCATTCTATGCGTGGCTGTATCAATGGGAGTTTGCTCTGGGTGTTGTGATCATGGTATTATTTCACGAGCTCGGACATGTGTGGGCTGCCAGACGCAAAGGGATATCGGCAACCGCTCCATTCTTTATTCCATTCCTGGGTGCCTTGATAATGCTGAAGCGCAATCCTCGGGATGCGGTCACAGAAGCTTATATTGCTATAGGCGGGCCGATTCTCGGTACTATTGCCGCTTTTGTCTGTTTATGTCTGGCCTGGATAACCGGGCATCCGTTATTTTATGCAATTGCTTATATAGGATTTATACTGAATCTGATTAATTTGCTGCCTATTCATCCGCTGGATGGTGGGCGAATTGCAATGACGGTTACAAGATGGATGTGGGTAGCTGGGCTTTTGTCTGGTATAATTATAGTTATCTATATCAAATCAATTCTGCTGTTGATCGTATGGGCGTTATTCTCTATCGATTTGTTCCTGAGGTTCATATGGCGCAACCAGAGCAGAGGTAGAACTTACACGGTTTATGGAAGATTCGACATCCCGATTGCTAATATTGAGAATCCGGATTGGCTTGTCAAAGGGTATGAGTATACCGGAGAGCTGCCTTATACTACATTCAGTGAGCTGGATGGGCGTCAGTTTGTGGAATTGGGCTGGGAGCTTGCGGATATAGTTAAGCGTATCGAGATGCAGGAGCAGGGTATCATTCGCAGGGTTCATTGCACAGGCGTAGAGTTCAAATGGAATCAAGTACCCAAGCGGCTCGTTATGCGATATGAGATTGATTATGTACCTTATGAGAACGATCAATATTATGTAGTGTCACGTCCCTTGCGCTGGAAATTCGGATTATCTTACGGCGGACTTGCGCTATTCCTGCTGTTAATGATGTGGATTATTCAGCAAGAGCTCGCTCCGCATAGCGGTCTTTTACAATCACTAAGAGGCGTACGTTAAAATCGACAAATTTCCCGGGAAATGGTTGATGGTGGTTATACGGCCCTTAGGATAATTGCCAGTTTACATATTGCGCAATGCTCGGCTTTCAGCGAGTGTTGTGAAGTGTTGTGAAGTGTTGGGCAAATGCTTCAAAAGTTGTTTGAGTTGCTTTTAGTAGGGGAGAGGATTGAATGTCAGAGAAACAACCTTCTGTGCTTCTTGTAGATGGAATGGCGCTTTTATTCCGGGCTTATTTTGCTAGTGCTTATAGTGGATATATTAAAAGAACGAGCAGCGGTCTGCCAACCAACGCAGTTTATGGATTTGTGAAGTACATGCTGGATGCCATTGAGCAGTTTGGCCCGACTCATGTCGTGTGCTGCTGGGATATGGGAAGTAAAACATTTCGTACAGAGCAGTACGCCAGCTACAAAGGGAATCGCCCAGAAGCGCCTGAAGATTTGATCCCTCAGTTCGATCTTGTCAAAGAAGTCGTTGCTAGCTTCGGCATTCCTAATGTGGGAATTCCGGGTTATGAGGCAGATGATTGCATAGGGACATTGGCTCTAGCGTTCAGCACTGAGATTGATGTTATGATTCTTACCGGTGACCACGATATGCTCCAGCTGGTATCGGAACGAACTCAGGTTATTATTATGAAAAAAGGCCCTGGCAACTACATGGTATACAATCTGCAGACGCTGAGGGACGAGAAGCAGCTGACCCCGGCCCAAATCATCGATTTGAAAGGGCTGACTGGCGATACCAGTGATAACTATCCGGGGGTCAAAGGGATCGGTGAGAAGACAGCTCTGAAGCTGCTGTTGGAATATGAATCGATTGATGGCATTCTGGCTAATTTGCACCTGATACCTAAGAGCGTTAAGCTGAAGATTGAAGCTGAGCTTGAGATGCTGCACCTGTGCCGTGATCTTGCTACTATTCGTCTTGATGTGCCAATCGCATGCTCATTGGAAACCTGCTTCTGGGAGATTGACCGTCATCAAGTCATTGCGAAGTTCGAGGAATTGGAATTCAAGGGCCTTATGAAAATGATTATTTGATAGTAAGCACAATCGACCTCTGGAGCTGCGGCTTTTGAGGTTTTTTGCTGGTTGTAGAGTCCTAATGAAGGGATTTAATGAGGGGGCTAGAATTTATTTTAGG
>JARBUQ010000266.1 GCA_029239545.1 Paenibacillus sp. | reverse complement strand
GCATGCAGGCCCGCTCCCAGGAAAAAACCTCACTCTGCGTACATTTAATTGCCAAAAGGCAATTAATTTCACTCCGTACCCCGAATTAGCCGACTTTAACTGCAGAACTGCAACTAATTCCTACTACACGACCCCCGAATCGACTCTCTCACCCCATTAATTGCTTTTTTGCAATTAATCCGGCCTCACTAGTCGGGGCAACTCGATTTAATTGCTTTTTTGCAGCTAATTCCCACCCCGCCAAGGAACGAACCGAAAATTACGTGAATTCCCTTCGGTCTTCCCCCAGAATCTTATACTTACTAAATAAGTTCCAAGTCAGGAAAAAGCAGTAGGCAGAATTTATAATCTGCCTACTGCTTTCCTTTTTATTCTCAAAACTCCAGTACAAGCATCTGATGTATATGCAGCTCAGGCACGACTGTTTCCACCCAACCCTCATTCCATGTCCACGGCAGTTCTGTCTGCGCTGGCGCAAGCAGCACCCGTTTAGGCCTCGTCTCCGGCCTCAGACGAACAGGCAGGTTATACCGGATCGGCAGCTCCTCCATAACGGTGTTCCCGCTTGTGCTGTCCCCTTGAGAGAACCCGCTTTGACGTTTGGCCCCGTATTGGATCAAATGCAGCACCCAGTTTCCTTCCTGACTCATCAAGGATACATCGACAGAAGGTGTGCCTGCATCCACTTCGATCAGCCTCTGATCCTTATCCAATAGACCGTCCACAAGATTAAGCACCATCTGCCGTACGTGCCGGCTGCCAATCGTAAAATAATCCAGTGCGAGCGAAGCCGCTACGACGACAACTTTCCCCTTGCCATACTTGCGAATAACAGCTCCGGGATAAGCTGCTTCTTCTCCTGCCGGCGCATGGAAATGTCCGAACTTTCTGGATGGACTTATATCCTCATAAGGCTTATAAGCTTTTGCCGCTACTTGGGCATCCGAACCGTCTGCAAGCTTCCATTGAACAAAGCCGCCTTTCACAAAATAAGGCACCTGCGGCATATGGTCCGCAAACTCAGGCTCGGGTTGAATGAAGCCTCCTGGCGACTGCTCAGTATCCACATAACTCACTCCGGCCATTTCCTCCAGGACAGATTTCCATTCCTCCACCTGCCACAGCCCTTTTCCGGTTACGAGCAAGCTGCCGCCATCCGCTACAAATTGTTTCACCCTTTTCGCCGCTTTTGGGTCAAACGTTTTATTCTCCGGAAACCACAGAAGCTTGTATGGCGAAATATCATTGAAGGAATCAAGCACGTCAAAATGCCGGTTCCCCTCCAGCAGAATCAGACCTGCTCCGTAAAAAGCGGCCCCTCCCTGGTAAAACTCCGAAGCATCGCTTTTGGGTCTGGCCACCGACGTATTAGGCTGGACGTCCGCCATGATTGCCATATAAGGAACAGACTTGGCATTCAGCGACCATTGTTCGCGCTCCATCACAAATTCATAAACGGTTTTGATCAATTCATACACCCCGGGCTCGGGTTTGCCTGAAGGATGCAGTTGATCCCCGATGCAGCAGGAGCCTAGAGTAGCAAGTATGGTGGAGCATTCGAACTTGAGCTGCAATTCGTTGTTCAAGCTTCCGAAGTATCCCCAGTTCTTGGGAAACCGCGTTGTCATCCCGCCTGAAGCGATAGGCAGAGTCCGTATATGTCTTGACATCACTGGAAAATGATAGCTGTTCCAGGTAACAGGGGCTTCCAGCTCAATGAAGTCCAGGGATTGGTTCCGCGCTCCGCCTACAAACCAGCGGTTGTTGCAAGTGAATTCCATCTCAGGGTTGAGCCCCTTCACAAGCTCTCTTGTCTTGTCGATGAAATTCTCCAACGTAATGCGCTGGAACCGAATGAGCTGCTCATCATCATTCAGATTTAAGTCCAAGGCTGCCGCTTTTGAAACACAGTATTCGCAATGACAGGTTTGCTGCGGCGCGTATGTCACCATGTCGATGAAGATCCCTTCCACTTCTGGAAACCGCGGAACGAACTCCCTCAGCTGGGGCCATAACAACGTCTCCACATAAGGGGAGTTATAACAGACCCAGCCCCACTCCTTGCCTTCATTGGTATCGAGCCGCTTCCCATTCTTCGTCTGCATCGCCCATTCCGGATGTTCGACAACAGACCGGTCATTAATGCCGGGACCGAAGTGAACGTAGATTTTGATTCCTTCTCTTCTCGCGATCGGTAGCAGCGGAGTCAGCAAATCCTGCTGCAGCCCGGGATGGACAGGAGCCACATCCGATTTGTAATATGCATTCCCACATGCGCATAGGCCGAATACGACCGTTACGGCATTGATATGAGCTTCCTTCCAAGTACGGACAAGCAGCTCAGGATCGTAATCCTGCCCCACTTGCTTCACCCAATGCGGAGTATGAAAATCGAGATGAATTTTCCGGTTTGTTTCCTCTTGTTTGGCCATATTCAACGCTTCCTTCTTCAGGGCTGCCGATGGCTCACCCGTTCTTTATTTCCGACAAATACACAGGACGATTCTCCGCCATGGAACGATAGGCGGCAAATACCATTTGCAGTGTCTTCAGGTTATCCTCTATGCTGTTCTCCGGCTCGCGGTCTTCCTCAATCGCACACATCAATTCGCCCATCGTTCCCATGAACGCATGGGGAAACCATTTTCCTTCGAGCTCAGGGGTGTATAACCCATTCTTGAATAAAGCCTTGCTATAAAAGCTGATCGTATCCTCACGTCCTACGGGGTAATTGTAGAGCGCTCCGTTCGTCCCCTTCACAACACCTTCTGTTCCCTCGAAACGAAAGGTCGCATACCAATCCTCCTGCGGAGAATGGTTGTTATGATTGTCATGGACGAGCCCTCGGGCTTCTTCGGGAAATTTGATATGGATCATTGTTCGGGTCTCGCCCTTGTAAGGTTGATTCGGATATTTGGCTCCATCTGCATAAATATATTCAGGGGTCATACCCATCACGTAGCGGATCGAATCCAAATAATGAATGCTGTGATACATCACTTCAAGTGTGTCGATCTGTGTGATCCAAGGCCAATTCTCCCATTGAGTGAGCACATTCACCTGCATGGACGCCTGAATCGGCGTTCCCAGCCAACCGCGTTCAATGATCGAACGACTGGCTCGTATGCCGGGAGACCAGCGCATTTGTTGGTTGATTGCAGCTTTGATGCCTGCAGCTTTACATAATTCAACGATATGATCAGCATCCGCATAATGCTCTGACAGCGGTTTCTGGCACAATACATGTTTTCCGCGCTGGGCAACCTCTCGCACGACTTGAAGTTGAAACTTGGCGGGTACAGCAACGTCTACAACTTCTATATCCGGATTATTCAGCAGTTCATCAAGTGTCTCATACACATAGGGAATGTCGAATAATTCGGCAGCCTGCTTCGCCTTCTCCTTATCCACATCGTAGATCCCGACGACCCGGAATCCAGCCATGCGGTAGGCAGGCAAATGCGCATGCAGGACAATTTCACCTGCACCTACAATTCCAATTCCCCTCTCCTTGTTGCGAGGCAGCTTCGGTTTGTAATCCAGGTCTAGCATTGACAGCTTCGGGTCTCTATCCATGCTTACTCCTCCTTCCTGGCATATCCGGCCGTTTGCAAAATTTGAGCGACTTCATCGGCAGCATCGTCGAGTGCTTGACGCACTGTTTTACGAAGCTTGAGCGCATCGTCAACCATCTGGGACAACACTTCGTTAATAGCTGGATATTCAGGGATCGGCAGCGGACTGTTGACATTGCGATGTACGTCCTCGATATTGGTGTAATACGAAAATAAAGCTCGAACCTCCGGATCGCGCCATGTCGATAACCGCGTTCCGTTGCCCCCGGACAAGGAAGTCAGCTTATCCATCTCCGCGCTGGCCGTTTCTTTCAGAAATTGATAAGCCATGTCCGCATTGGAGCTGCCCGCTGGAATACCGAGCACCCAATAAATGTTGAGTGACATATGCCGTCCTTCAGGTCCATCGCCTCGAGGAATAAGTCCAGTTTTCACTTTACCGACAATCCGGGATACCTCGGGCATCTCGGCGACCGCAGCAAAACCGCACCAGTTCCACATCATGGCTATGTTTCCCTGGGCAAAATGATTGCCGCTCTTCACACTGTCCATCTCGAGCGCTTGCATCGGAACTACCTTATGCTTGTGGAGGAGATCGACGTAGAACTGAAGCGCCTCTTCTCCAATAGCGCTGTGGAAAGCAGGCTCCCAGTCCTTCGTTACAAGCTCCCCGCCGCGGCTCCAGAGATGGATGAGGAAATCATACACATTGTTATGCCCGTCGGGATAAGCGGCCACCAGAGCACCAGACAAGCCTTGCTCAGGGCGGGTAAAGAAGTGGGCGACATCAAGAAACTGCGACCAAGTGGAAGGGATATCGAGCTCATAGCCGTACTGCTCGGCAAATGCACGGCGCTCTGCCTGATCCTCGAACAAATCACTTCGGTAGATGAACATCTCAGGACCGTCATGATATGCGATCCCGTAGATGCTGCCGTCTGCTCCGGTCTGAAGCCCCCTCATGCTGGGCGACCAAGCATCCGGCCACCCCTCTGGCGGGTCCTGCTGCAAATATTCGTCCAGCGGTATGAGCAGCCCGTCGCGAATCGCTTCCGGCAGCCAGTCCGTGACACATAGGAACAGGTCATAATCGCCAGACTTGGCTTCCTGCGCTGTGATCATCCGATCGTATAGTTGATGGATTTCCGCATAATCGCAATCCACTCTCCAATCGGGATGTAAGCCGGCGAAATGTCCCGCCTGTGCGGCGAATGAAGCCTCAAAGCCGGCAAACTCCCGTGAAATCAGCTTAAGTGACCGTTTGTTGTCCATTACCATTGGGATTCCCTCCTTTACGTTTCGCCTTAAACAGCCTTCATAGCGAGGCTCTGCGCAGTTAATTGCTATCCTTTTACTTAACCATCAACAAATGCTCGCATACCAAGACGACCTCGTCGCGCTGGTTCAGCACCTCACACAGCTCAGTGACAAAGCCGAACTCTGCTCGTTTGGGATGATCCTTCTTTTCTTTAACAGTCACCCTGACCCGAATCGTATCCCCAATGAATACAGGCTTCACGAAACGCAGCCGGTCATAGCCGTAAGAGAAAGCTTCCGGATTCACCGCACCCGCCGTCATGCCAACCCCGACACTGAAGATCAATGTGCCATGAGCGATGCGCTGACCGAAATCCTGTGTTTTACACCATTCGGCATCCATGTGATGCGGGTAGAAATCCCCGGTTTGGCCCGCATGCAGCACAATGTCCGTTTCTGTAATCGTCCGTCCCAACGTGTTCCTGACTGTACCCGTTTCATACTCCTCATAATAAACCGATTGTATCATGTCCGCTCTGCCACCTCTTTCCTCCATTTATCGTTATGCTCGCCGATCTTGGGAGATCCTTGGTCCGACAGGAGCAGCTCCCGATCGATCCGGATCGGACAGCGGGTCGTGTGCAGCTGGGCACCGTTCTGACGGGCAACTGTTTGTGTCATCTGCAAAGTCTGGAATGCTTCGTGCTTCAGCAGCTCTGTCCACGTAAGCACATCGGAGCACCAGTAATCGGCTGGCGTAAGCAGGCTTAACCAGTGTGACGTCGAGCCAGTCTGCAGGTGATCGCGCAAGATCATCTTGATCTCGTCACGTGCTGTGAACCAGCTCTTCGGATCGCTGAAACGCTCCAATGCCTCACAGCGGAGCAATTTGCCCAATTCGATGATGGAGCCCATCGCCAAAGCGATGAATCCGTCAGATGTAGCATAGATGCCGTAAGGCGCGCCTAAGTACGCATGGGCATTGTTGACACCGCTTCTCTCCGGTGTTTTGCCGCCATCGTTCAGATGTGTAGTCAATACCTCGAATTGAAAATCCAGAATCGATTCCAGCAAGCTTACCTCGACCAGCCCCCCCGTCCCTGTAATGCCGCGACGGACGAGACAGGCCAGAATACCTTGCACCAAATGTGCGCCTGCATACATATCGGCCACTGCCAAACCGAATGGAACGGGCGGCTGAGCCGCATCGCCGTTTAGCCAGGCCAAACCGGATAACGATTGAACGAGCAGATCCTGTCCAGGCTTGCCCGCCCATGGTCCTGTCTTCCCGTAACCGGTAATTTCTCCGTATACAATGCGAGGATTTATTTGTTTGACCGCTTCATAATGCAAGCCGATCTTCTCCATAACACCAGGACGGAAGTTCTGTATCATCACATCCGCGCTTGCGATCAGCTTCCTTACGAATTCCAGATCACCAGGATCCTTCAGATTCGCGGATACGCTTTCCTTGTTTCGATTGATTGAATGAAACAGCGTGCTGTCCCCGTCGAGCTCCAGATTGGATATATACAGCCTGCGGCACAGATCGCCGCCGTCTGGTCTCTCGATCTTGATCACATGCGCTCCCAAGTCGGCCAGACGGAGAGCCGCTGAGGGCCCCGATAAAAACTGGCTGAAATCAAGCACCATCAGCCCTTCCAATGGCTTCAGAATCATTGTTGTCATGCTCGTTCCCCCTAGTGTTTACTAAACGATTCCTTGTAGAGAGCATTCATTCTTTCCAACACGGCTGTTGTATTCCCGCCGTTCTTCATGTACTCGTGAACCGGATCCC
>JARBUQ010000265.1 GCA_029239545.1 Paenibacillus sp. | reverse complement strand
TTTCATATAAGCTATCTTGAAGCTGCCGGGCGAGTGGAGGGGAAATGGACGGTTCCATTCAAACTTGAGACAGCTATTGCGAAACAAAACACCTACAAGAAGGCCTTAACAGGACAATTTGCGGATGCAGGTCGCAGTCAGCATTTGGCGGAGCTTGTAGTTACTCCTTCTATGATCAAAGTAAACACTATAGCAGAGGGCTTCGATGACAACTGGAAGGAGCTGTTCACCTATGGCAAGCATCAACTTCAAGTCGGAGATCAACTTATAGCTGGGGGAATGTTTGCTGAAGGGGAAGGGTTCAGCTACAGGTTCGAAGTTCCAACCAGTCTTAAGCTTACTGGAGAGCCCATGAAGATGATCTTAAGTGGCCTGAGGATTCAAAAAAGAGGCGGAATGGACTATCAGGTTAAGCTCGGCAGTCCCAGCCTTGCTAAACAATCGGTGACTACCGTCATGGATGGATTTGAAGTCCGTTATACTTATTATCGGGATGGAAATGATCTGGTCGTAGAAACTTCGAGTGATGACGCTAATTTTGGCGGAATCGTTCAGACAGTTGTCTTGGAGAACGGCAACAAAATCGATGCTTACAAACGAGAGATGCAGGGGCCGAGATGGATGAGCGGCAATAGCAGTTTTGAAAGATACGCGGGTCTGGGGGAAGAAGATATAACGATCTACCCTTTCACATACTCGATCTATGATCCGAATGCGAAGCTGGAGCTGCCCCTTATTCCATAGTACAAAACACCAAAACCAGGAACCTGTAACCAGAAACTTATAGTTCCCGCCACCATTGCGCGCATAACTTTACACAACCGCAGAAGCCTCTGGAGTAATGTGCGCTCCAGAGGCTTTTCTATTGAGGATTATTTCTTGTGCCCGACCTCGGCTACAATCTCATACGACCTCAACCGGGCTTGGTGCTCATACATCATACCGGAAATAATAAACTCATCGGCTTGGGTTTCATCCAGAATCGCCTGGAGCTTGGCTCGAACGGTATCGTGATTACCTACGGCGCTGTAACGCAGGTAGTTATTCAGAATGACTCGTTCCTGATCGGTTATGAGCTGGTCCATATTGGGAAGCGGAGGCAGCAGCTGCCCGGTCCGACCGCGTACGATATTAAGAAATTGCTGCTGCATAGAGGACGCGAGCAGTTGTGCTTCTTCATCCGTATCCGCCGCGAATACGTTAACTCCGATCATCACGTAAGGCTTATCCAGTGCCTCAGATGGACGGAAGTTGGTGTGATAGAGCTGCAGGGCTTGAAGGATATAGTCGGGAGCGAAATGGCTGGCGAAGGCGAAGGGCAGGCCAAGCTGACCAGCCAGCTGTGCGCTGAAGCCGCTAGAGCCTAACAGCCAGATCGGGATATCCAACCCTTCACCCGGGATTGCTCTTACACCCAACGGGCGCCCCCCTGAAGCAGGATTGAAATAACCGCGAAGCTCGCTCAGCAGCTCAGGGAAGTCGTTGCCGTCGCTGCCAAGCCCTCTCCGCAAAGCACGCGCTGCGGGTTGATCAGAGCCGGGAGCCCGACCTAGTCCTAGATCTATACGACCGGGATACAGGGATTCGAGTGTCCCGAACTGCTCGGCAATGACGAGAGGAGCATGGTTAGGAAGCATAATGCCGCCTGATCCTACGCGGATTCGCTCGGTTCCGCCAGCCACATATCCAATGACGACGGAGGTGGCTGCACTTGCGATGCCAGCCATATTATGATGCTCTGCCAGCCAGTAGCGATTGTAGCCCCATTGCTCAGCATGGCGGGCAAGATCCAGCGTATTGCGGAAGGACTGCTCAGGCGTGCCCCCTGTGATGACTGGAGCCAAGTCCAGAACGGAAAGCGGTATTTCATGTATTTGTTTCATTAAATAACAGCCTCCTAAATAATTCAATCCTGATTGCTTCCTTTGAAACTTTGACGGGCATTTCTATTATTCGGTTTGTTGGAACGAATAACAAGTAGCCACATTTTTGTAAGTTAGTATCTTTAGTATACCTTGTTTAAGTTTGTTTGTCATATTTATGCCCTGAAAGTGATAGCACTAGCATCCGCACAACAGATCAAACAGACCCGCACCATTGTTCAACCACTACCCCGCTTGGTTTAACAAGGAGGTAGTGGTTGAAACGTCACGGATCTTCCCTGGCCTATTTCTTATGGGTTTGTTCTGTCATTTTACATAGTATTCCTGTACAGGACCATCTTCACCGTATACGGGATCTTGCCACGGAGCCGGAACCTGCTTAATCTCCTCCAACACTTCAGGACGGTCGCTTTCCTCGCCTGTGTGCAGATTGTAGTCTGAGCCCTCCGGATAAGCTCCGACAATTAGAAAATCATCGCTGGAAGAAATTTTCTTATGTCCGGTACCAGCGGGCAGCAAAAGCACATCTCCGGTCTGGATTTGAAACTTACGGCCAAGCTTTCCTCCTAATTGAATAACAGCAGAGCCTTGGATAACTCCTAAGACTTCGTGGGTATTACTGTGATAATGATGGTAGTCATAGACCCCATTCGTCCAGCTATTCAGCCAATGGTGGCGATTAAACAGAGTTTCCGTCTGCTCCGGCTGATCCTTCCACACACCCGGGTACAAAATAACCGGCCATGCGGGATGATTTGGAATAGCGCCGTCATCTCGAAAATAATAAGTTTTCACTCTTATTTGCTGCATGATAGGTATCCCTCCTGAACATGAAGTGCTGATTTTGTGAAGCCTTGCAGTTATAAGGAAAAAGAGGTTATCCTACTATTTAACTCCCGGTACATCAATTGAATCCGACAACAGTCAAATTCAGGTTGTTCCAAGACCCGATTTGTACTATGCTAGAGATTGAGAATCGCTCTAGTATGGGAGGATTATCGCATTGAATATCCCGTTATATGAGTACAAGAACCAGAAGGTTGAAGGCTTTCCTTTCAAATTCATCCGTTATAACAGGCAAGATCTCCAGCAGTCTTTGCACAAGCATGATTATATTCAGATTGCTTATGTAATGAAGGGGGTTTGCTGTCATCAATTTCGCGGGAAGTTTCTTACTGTAGGCAAAGGCGATATTTTCATTATACCGCCAGGTATTGAGCATAGCCTTAATGCGTTTGCAGGCAAGGAATTTGAAATTGTATTAATCGATTTTATGCCGTTTCTGGTCCATGACGAGTTGAAATCATTCTCTGATTCGATCACTTGGTATATGAGAGACCACAATCATGCAGATGACATCTCTGAATGGCTGCAGCCTTGGCTTCACATCAGTAAGGATAAGCAGCTTTTGGTGGAGCAATTATTGTTTGATATCCAGGACGAATTCGCGCATAAAGAATCAGGCTATGAATTTTCCACCAGAATTAATTTGGTCAAATTGCTGATCCTGATCGACCGGGAATCCCGCAAAACACTGAAGCGGCAAGTTAGCAATACGGTTCGGCTCAACGAGAGACCTTTCGGTTGTGTGATTCAGTATATATGCGATAATTACAGTCAAGATATCCCGCTTGAGAAGGCAGCAGATTTAGTTAATATGACCCCGACGTACTTCAGCCATGCATTCAAGAAAGAATCCGGGCAGTCTTTTGTAGAATTTGTGCATGAGGTAAGAATTGAGAGAGCGATGGAGCTTATTCGCCATGATGTCCATTCGATGACCCAGATTTGCTTCCAGGTTGGTTTCCGTCACCTGAGTCATTTCATTCGTACGTTCAAGAAACGGACAGGACTAACACCAACTGAGTATAAAAAGATGTTTGCTCCTATGGCAAGCGCACCTGGTATGACCGTAAAATAAAGCAAAGCATGTACAAAAATAGTGCAAGAAGCAAAAGACTGCTGCGGGGTATAGTACTTATAGCGGTCTTCAGTATAGCATGAAGCGGATTGCTGCATGCACTCATTCTAATTGTGAAAAGAGGATAACACATTATGAGCAATTCACTCATTAAAGTAGGAATCATCGGACAAGGCCGAAGCGGCCGGAATATTCACGGTCTTGGCTTGGCTCGTTTGCAAGATAAGTATACGATTACAGCAGTAGCTGACGGTATGGAGGATCGACGTAATCGCGCAGTAGAAGAATTCAGCTGTAATGCTTACTCAACTTGGGAAGAAATGGTACAATCCGAACAGTTGGATCTGGTCGTCAATGCTTCCCCAAGCGACCTGCATTTCCCGATTACCCTCGATCTGCTGAATCGCGGAATTAACGTTCTGTGTGAGAAGCCGCTTGCCAAGACCCCTGAAGAAGTGGATCAATTAATTGCTGCCTCGGAGAAATCAGGAGCAACTCTGGCTGTATTCCAACAATCGAGATACATGCCTGCTTTCGTCAAGATGCGTGAGTTGATTGCATCCGGCGTATTGGGACGAATTGTTCAAGTGGATTTCACGAGCAATGGCTTCGCGCGCCGCTGGGACTGGCAAACATTGCAAAGCAACAACGGAGGCAACTTGATGAATACAGGACCTCACCCTGTTGATCAAGCCTTGCAATTGTTCGGAACGGATATTATGCCTCAAGTAACTTGTATTATGGATCGCGCCAATACATTCGGAGATGCTGAGGATTATGTGAAGATTATTCTCAGAGGCCAAGGGCGTCCTACTATAGATTTGGAGATTTCCTCCTGCTCCGCATTTCCTAGAGCCCAATTCACGATTCAAGGCACGAACGGCGGATTAACAGGCAACACGCAGAAGCTCACTTGGAAGTATTTCAAATCCGATGAAGCTCCTGAGCAAGTGCTTACCAAAACGCCTCTTATGGACGCCAATGGAAGCCCTGCTTACTGCAGTGAGAAACTGACTTGGTATGAAGATTCCTGGGAATTGACTGTGCCAGAGGGAGGATCAGCATTCGAGACCATGACCAGCACCTTGTATACGAACCTATACTCAACCTTGACAGAGGGTGCCGAGTCCGAGATTACTCCACAGCAGGTCCGTCAACAAATGGCTGTAATGGAAGAATGTCGTCGCCAGAATCCACAAATATACTCAGCTTAATCCTAAGTTCGCCCCAAGCCGCCCAGCGTATAATACGCGAGGCGGTTTTATTGTTGTTCTGATTGTTTTTCCGTTATACTAAACAGATAGAAGGAACGGTAATAGCTTAGGAGGCGTAAAAGCATGCAGCAATCTATATTCGATGCGGTGAAGCGTAAAGATCTCGAAACCGTTACCATGCTATGCGCAGGGCGTCCGGAGCTTGTGAACAAGAGGGATATGCAGGGCAATAGCCCTATTATGTTATCTGCCTACTACGGGGCTAAGGATATAGTCGGGTTTCTGCTGGAATCAGGAGCGATGCTGAATTTGTATGAGGCTTGTGCTATTGGCAAGCTGGAGACTGTAAGAGCTTTGCTATTGCAGAGACCAGAGTTGTTGAACAGCTTCGCCCATGACGGGTTTACTCCGATTGGACTTGCAGCTTTTTTTGGGCATGAGGATGTGGCTGCTTTCCTTGTGAAACAAGGGGCTGATGTTCGTGTACATTCCTATAATGCGATGCGGGTCACTCCTCTGCATAGTGCTGTAGCTACACGCAAGCTTGCGATAGCTGAATTGCTTGTGCACAATGGGGCAGATGTGAGTGCGAGACAGCAGTCCGATTGGACTCCGCTGCACGGAGCGGTACACAACAAGCAGGTCGAGATGGTTCGCTTGCTTCTGAAGCACGGAGCAGATCCGGCAGCTGTTAATGAGGCAGGCGTATCAGCGGCAGCTATGGCGGATGAGTCAGGGGATAGTGAGATTGTCAGCGTAATCCAGGAGTACTTGTCCAGGAATTCATAGAAGAGCAGATAAAGGGAAAAGGCAGCAATCTATCGGATTACTACCTTGTTTGATCGTCAGTTAGTCAGCTCTGGCAGCTTCCAATCTATCTCTGAGGCGCCTACTTGTTTCAAATATTGATTAATGCGAGAAAAAGGACGACTGCCAAAAAATCCGCGATGAGCAGACAGTGGACTTGGATGGGCAGATTGGATAACGAAATGGCTAGAAGTATCAATTTGTTGAAGCTTTTGCTGAGCGTTGCTCCCCCACAAAACGAAAATAACCGGTTCAGGGCGTTCATTGAGTAAAGCAATAATTCGATCTGTAAACGCTTCCCAGCCTTTGCCCTTATGAGAATTTGGAGTAGCTTCCCTAACAGTAAGGACCGTATTCAGCAGTAAAACCCCTTGCCTGGCCCAGTTTAATAAGTAGCCATGCTGAGCAATGGGAATGCCTAAGTCGGTTTGCAGCTCTTTAAACATATTTTTGAGCGATGGCGGAGCGGGTATACCGGGCTGTACGGAGAAGCTCAGGCCATGCGCTTGTCCAGGACCATGATAGGGATCTTGTCCTAAGATAAGCACCCTCGTGTCCTTGTAGCCGGTTGTATGAAGCGCGTTGAATATATGATGCATGTCGGGATAAATCGTATGAGTGCGGTATTCGCTGGCCAGGAATTGGCGAAGCTGTTTGTAATAGGGCTTGTCGAATTCAGGGTCAAGCAGCGGTGCCCAGTCATTATGTAGAATGGTCATTTGGAACGTATCCTTTCATCAATCGAAATATGTAATAGTTGGTTACTGCGTAGGATGTCCCAATCGGCGGGAGATGCTCAAATTCCATC
>JARBUQ010000264.1 GCA_029239545.1 Paenibacillus sp. | reverse complement strand
GCCCATTTTGTTGGCGATCCCCATCAATGTTACGCCGGGATAATTGGTTTGATCCGCCAACTGAATGAATCCGAAATCATGAGTATTCGGAAAAGGAACCCCAAGCGAGGTATAGGTTTTACTGGCGTAATCATAGGTGTATAACACATTGTCTTTGCTGAAGTAGGAAATTCCGCCTTGCGCCTTCGACATAATGTTGGAGGTGACTCGGTCAATCTCCGCTTCTTGGGTCACTCCACCGCCGGTCAGATCAAAGACGATTGTTTTGAAGCTGGGTAGCAACCTGGCGAACAATTTTCCGCCCTCTATATCCAGATTATGCACAAATTCCTCTGACATATAGCTAGAAGGCAATACATTGGTTCGAGTTCCTGTAGCGACATTATATTTGATCAGATGGGCATGTGCCCCAATTCCTGCGAAGACGTTGTTATTCGTTGAATCATAAGCTACGCTGCGAACATAGCTTTCTCCAGAGACCAGAGGACTTGGGCCGAGCTGCGAAAAGCCGGATCCTGGGGTATATTTCATAAGTTTAGCATTCGGGAAAGATCCCATATAAACAGAACCCGATGGCCCCGGAGCAACGTTCCACAGAAACGATTGTCCGCCTGCCTGACCTAGGTCGACTACGCTGGAGGCTCCCGGTGTATATTGGAACAGCTTCCCTCCGTTATACGTGCCTACATATATTTTCCCGTCAGTAGCTCTAGTGATTGCCCACCCTCCTCCTGCACCTGAAAGAGGATATGTTGTCGCGGCTAAGGTATTTACATTGATCACTGCCAATCGAGCATTGACTCCAGTAGCTCCGTCTACTACGGCATAGATCACATCGTTATTAGAACCGTCCTTGCCAAAAATCGCAGAATGAATGGAAGCGCTGGTAACTTGCGTGCCCACATTCATCAGTGTTTTGGTAATGAAAACGTCATCCCAATAAACGGTACCAACGTTGGTTCCACTGGAGTACAATAAAGCAGTCACATACGCGGTTCCGGCAGGCGCTACTCCCGATGCCTTCAGATAGGTCCACTCATTCACAGGGGTGCTTTTGCTTACGTAGGTTGTACTCAGATAAGTCTTCGAGCTATTCCAGAATCTTAAATACAGATCGGCGGAGCCAGTTTCAATAAATGCTCTCGCGAATGTTAAATAGGTTGTTCCCGCCGTGGCCGGCAAGTAGTCGCTCTCAATCCCATAGGCCACGGAGCTGTTGCCGTCGTCGATTTTCAGACTTTTGCTTTCTGTGAACGCCTCATCGGTGGACACGCTAATACCGCCCGAGCCGTACTTTTGGGTCCAAGAGTTTAACCCGGATTCGAAGCTGTAGTTCGGAACAAGTAAATCGGCTGCACTTGCATGGAAATGGGGGAATAACATCGCGAATAAAAACAAAATCACACGAACCGATACGGTCTTGAACACGACTCTTATTCGTTTCATAACATAACCTCCGATCCAATTAGGTAGAACGTTCTTCTACAAATCTGGTGCTGACATGTTGCTGGAGACTGTTCTCAGCTCCTTCCATTTAATAATTAAGGATGTTAAGCGCTATAGCGTATTACCAGTTAAGCTTACACTCTATACAAACAAGGGAGCTAGACACATCCACGCCACAACCAGTCAAATAATAATGCTTCGCTAAAAAACTACGGGGTATAATCAGTGAACCTAATCAAAGAATCATGATGAACACCTTCTTTGAATTCACTCCTCACTCACCATGAACCATCTCAAGTCGACTTATATTTATGCATGGCCGTCTAAACAAATAAATCCCCAGCCACATAGAGCCGGGGATTCGTCATGATCATCTTATAGTTTCATACTTATGCGAAGTGCGGATTACTTGGGCAGCAATTGGCGGACAGTAGATCCGCTATATTCGCCCAAAAGGGCTCATTGGGGGTTTGTGCACCCGACTGCTCGAATCCACCGTCTGCAATTGCTGCATCATCCACACGAGTATCGTCCCAGTAGAAGCTGAGTCCGAAATTCCATACCGTTAAAGCTAAAGCCCCGCGCAGTGACAACGTGAAATCCGGTTTCCAGGCAATCTGCTTGCGATATCCACGGAGTACTCGTTCCACAAGGTGTTCGTCGTTAGCGGGTCCTGCGACCATACCGATGTGCCGTCCACGTAGACGGCTGCGGAATAATACTTTCTGGTAGAAATCCGGCTTACGGGAAGCTTCATTCCTCCGCAAATTGACGCGCCCAGGAAAAACATGCTCACCCTTGAAACGCTGCAAACGATTCCGTACGGAATCCGGCGAGCTGCTCTTAAGCACGTCAGCGCTTGCTTCGGTTTGGCCTGCACATAGCTCCAGTGTTGCCTTGTATCCGGGAAGTCCCTGATAATAATCACCAGGCATTCATTTTTTACCGTACAATCTTAATTAACTGGGCAAAGCCTGATAACCTCGTTCCCCTTCTATTAGGACCCCGCCCCCCGATACCTGCGCACGCCGTAGTTCCATAACATCAGCCCCATGGTCAAAAACACAATTCCCATTACCGGCGTAAGGAAAGCCATTCCACCCCAATTGTCACGATCCAGAAAATACGCAGCAGGATAAAACCCTACAAACGCAAAAGGCAGCAAAAATGTCAGTAAAAATTTGATCAGCTTGTTGTAAATATTAACGGGATAGCGGCCATAGTTCTGAATGTTCCACATAAGCGGCAGGATTCCGGTAGGAGCATCGGACAAGAATGAAATGGCTGTAATCCCCACGTACACCCCACCGTAGATCATAATCGCACCTGCTGTGAATAACAGGAACACGAACGGATCGACCCAAGTCCAAGTCATGTCCATCTGCATGCCGGCATACCCCATGATGAATAGTCCAACCAAACTGCCGAACAAAGAAGCCGGGTCCAGATTTTCAAGCATGAGCTGTACCAGATTATGGGCTGGGCGGGTGAGCACACGATCCATTTCGCCTTTGCCGATATAACGCTGCGAGAAATCCCACAGGTTGAAAAAACAGCTGAACACTCCATAAGGGACCATAAAATAACCATAAATAAACACTACCTGCGCCTCCGTCCAGCCTCCAAGCAAAGGAGTATGCAGGAACACAACCAGAATGAACAACAGATTCATCCCTTGAAAGAGCAAATCAGACAAAATTTCGATCCAGAAATCCGACCGATAAGTAAGTCTTCGTTTGATATAGTTGGAAAAATACTCCGCAAATAAGGAAGCGTAGAACATCCCTCTCACCCTCCCTGTACGAACAATCGGCTGCGCGCGCTTCGCCACATAAACCAGATGGGCAGGATCAAGAGCACGAACCAAAGTAATTGAAGACCCAGTACTTGATAGACGGCATCACCGGTAACTTTGCCAGTGAATACCGAGCCCGGTAAATAAGTGATTGCCTGGAATGGCAGCAGCTTGACAAGCCCCTCCATCCAGCCCGGGAAGAAAGAAACAGGAATGATCAGTCCCGAGAACAAATCGACAGCCACACGTTTCATGCGCATCAAGCCCTCGTTATTTTCCACGAAAAAAGCGAACAGCCCTGTCAAAATGTTGATCTGAGAGTTAATCAGAAAACTGAAGAAAAGCATCACCATGAAGACGAGCCATACCTTCGCATCTGTAGGAAGTCTTACTGGAAATAACAGCGATGCGATAATCATCCCGGGCACCATGAACATGAGCAGACGAAAGATTCCTTCTCCGAAGCCCTGCATCATCTTGACGAACAGGTAGTTGTACGGGCGAATGAACTGTACGGCTACACTGCCGTCCCGGATCTCAGATGCGATCTCTCTATCCAGGTTGTTGAAATAGAACGCTCTGGCCATCCAGGATACAGCCACATAAGTGGTCATCTGGGTAACGGTCATCCCGCCGAGCGACTCACTGCTCCCATAAATGGCTTTCCACAAAAAATAATAGGCACCAATATTAAGCGCATAGATCAGAATCCCGCTGTAATAATTAACCCGGTAAGCTAGCATCATTAGAAAACGAATGCGAATTAAGTCGATATACGCGCTATACATTCACCTTTTCTCCTTCTGGGACAAGGTTGGAGGCTTCGGTTGGCGAGAGTACAGGCTGAGGCGCTTCCGCAGACCCTGTCTTATAGATTTCTCTGACGATATCGTCTGTGTTGGGCTCATGAATCTGAATATCCTTAATATCCACGGCACTGACAACACGTGCTAATATAGCGGAAACGTTCGCCTTCTCCAAGGGCAACCAGGCCCTTACAGCATAGTCGTTGTCCTTGCTCCATCTCGCTTCCAAGCCTTGGGTCAATTCCTCGAACCGTTCTATAGGCACAGGGGTATTCAGGTGCAGCACAATTTCTTTGCCTTTTCCCCATGTAGTCTTAAGCTGCTCCAGATTCCCATCGTATATAATTCGTCCATCATCCAGCATGATCACCCGCGAACAAAGAGCCTCAATGTCCTGCAGGTCATGTGTGGTCAAAAGAATAGTCGTTTCGTAACGCTGATTCATGGACTTGAGAAATTCACGAATCTCCGTCTTTACTACGATATCAAGGCCGATGGTGGGCTCGTCCAGGAATACAATAGCCGGATTATGGATTAATGAAGCCGCCAGCTCACAGCGCATCCGCTGCCCAAGGCTCAGCTTGCGAACAGGTCGATTCAGCAAATCTTGCAGCTGCAGCCGTTCTACAAGCTCGTCCAGTCGCTGCTTGTAATCCTCTGCTGACACCCGATATACTTTGCGCAGCAGCTGGAAGGATTCAATGACTCCAATATCCCACCACAGCTGGCTTCGCTGACCAAAAACGACACCGATCCCCTGAACGAATTTCTCTCGTTCCTTGTAAGGTACATAGCCATTCACTTCGACAATACCGGAGGTTGGGACCAGTATTCCCGTCAGCATTTTGATCGTGGTCGATTTGCCGGCGCCATTCTCTCCGATGTAACCACATATTTCACCTCGTGGTATGGTGAACTGAATCTCTTTGACCGCGGCTACTTCGTTATACTCCCTGTTGAATAAGTCCCGGAACGCGCCTTTAAGCCCTCCGCGGCTTCTTGGAACCTGAAATCGCTTGGTTAACCCTTCAACATATATAGCAGGTTTCACTGTGTACACTCCTTTATTTCCACTATCTGTAGTGCCATTAATCGACATAAGTTGCAGGACTGTTTTCGAACAATATATAATGAAATAATGAGCGCTGAGATTTTGCGCCATGACCTGATCTATATCGTTCCCAATATTGTCGACAAACACTTCCCTAATGGTACACGAACACACAGCAAAGGAAAAGTCATAATAGAAGCAAAGGAGCACGTTCCCATGTGGCGAAAAATCAGATGGTACGTATTAGGCTTTACTATTATTATTGTGGGTATATTCAGCTATTATGGGTATCATTTGGTACAGTTCAGCAATCATATTCAAAAAACAGGCGATGAATCTTTCTTCAGCCAATTCAATCCGCAGAATACGTCGGCAGAACAGCCCGCACCACCCAAATGGGAAGGCAAGGATCGCGTTAATATTATGCTTCTTGGCGGGGATTCCAGAGGACTCAGCAAGAACGATGTGCCAAGATCAGATTCCAATATGATTATTTCGATCGATCCAGTAACGAAGAAAGCGCATTTGTTCTCTATTCTCCGCGATACATATGTGAAGATTCCTGGACATGGAATGGATCGTATCAACACAGCACTTGTGTATGGCGGGCCGCAGCTGGCCATGCAGACCGCAGGTGATCTGTTGGGATTATCCGTCCAATTTTATGTATTTACCGATTTCCAGGGCTTCATGGCACTTGTAGATGCACTGGGCGGCATTGAGCTTGACGTAGAGAAAGATATGACGTATCACGATTCGGAAGAGCCGGAGTTCGATATTGATCTGAAGAAAGGGCTGCAGCAGTTGGATGGCAAGACCGCCCTTCAATATGTTCGGTTCCGCCATGATGCTCTCTCGGATTTCACACGGACCGAACGTCAGCGCAAGTTCCTAACCGCTGTAGCTGACAAGCTGCAGGAGACGACATCATTATTCAAGCTGCCCAGTATATTGAGCAGCATTGATCCGTATATCGAAACGAATATGACGATTACAGATATGCTGAAGCTGGGCAGTCTCGGCTTCGATGTGAAAGCTTCGGGAGTTAAGGGCATTCAAGTCCCTCCTTTTGATCTCCTTGAAGACACCAGTGTGTCGGGAGCGTCGGTGCTCGGCGTTAACCCTAAAAAGCTGCAGCAATTCATCAAAGAGGAATTTAGCGGAATCCACGATTCGGATGGAGCGGGTGACGATTCAGGCACGGAGTCTTCGTCGGGCAGCAGCTCTGGATCGGGTAGTGGAACATCAGGATCAGGGAGCGGCCCTTCGAGCAGTGGCAGCGGAACATCCGGATCCGGCAGCAGTTCGTCGGGATCAACTAGCGGGTCTGGGACCAAATCAGGCAGCACCCCGAGCCCCGGTACCAGATCCGGGAACAGCGGCTCAAGTGGAGGCTCGATCAGCCCGACCAAGCAACCCATCAGTACACCAACGAAACCGCCAAGCAGCACACCAACCAAACCACCAGTTAGCAGCCCAACTCCTGACAATAAGCAGGAGGAGACTTCTACTGCTGGAGAATCTGGAAGCGACAAGCC
>JARBUQ010000263.1 GCA_029239545.1 Paenibacillus sp. | reverse complement strand
CCTTCCGGAGAAGAAGCTGAGTGGCTTGTTGTAACCTTCAAACCTGGTACTATTCAATGGAACCGCAGATGGTTAATCGTCCCCACTGAAGGGATCAGCACAAACAACCAAAACTATAACGATGATTATACAGCATCCGTTACGGTATTAAAATATGATTTGAAAACCCGGAAAAGCCGGAACGGCACCATCTCTATCAAACTCTCAAACCTTTCTCAGCGCATCACGGGTTTAAGCTATACCGTCAATGAAGTAAACCGTCTGATGATCCGCATGGAGGATTTGCAGTCGATTGTCGAATTGCCCGTTGTTGCAGCGACAGCTGTCCCAGCCCGCAGTGTCGAGGTTCAAGCATAACTTGATTGCTGATACAGAAGAACGACTGCATCCTTGAGACGCAGTCGTTCTTTTACTTTTATGCGTGCTTCTTGTCTAAACATAATAAGCAGCCGCTTCCTGAATAACTCTTTGCATAGGCAAGTGGTAAGGACATTGCTGTTGGCACAAAGGCTGTTCTTTGCACGGGTCATAGTCCGCACAAGAGAGAATCTTGTTCTTATGCTTATCATAGAAACCATTTCCCTTCGGAAGCAGCCCTAATGTATCTCTAACTTTGCTTGAGATCATAATATCCGGAATTGGAATCTCAATCGGGCAGGAGCAGTAATTACAGCGTCTGCAGTTATGTGTTCCCATCTGAACAGCCAGCTGCTCCAATTCATCATGCTCCGCTGCATGAACCTCCAGCTCCATTGCCGCTATATTTTGCATTACTTCCTGAACGCTCACCATACCGGAAATAATTACATGCACATCTTTACTGTAAGGATAACGAATCGCTTTATCTACTGGTTGAATGAAGCCACCAGATAAGGGCTTCATCGCCACCTTCCCCATATTAAGCTCTGTCATCTTGGGAATCAAATCACGATTGGCGAACGGTTGTGCCAAGTTCAAATGGAATAGAACCTGATCGAATTGTCCGGAAGCAATCCACTTCGTCAATAATTCAGGCCGATGTCCGCTGATTCCAATATGTCTCACCTTGCCAGCTCGCTGAGCTTCCAGCGCGGCCTGATAAGCCCCATCCGGCTGCATTGCCTGCTTGAATTCGTGTACATAGTTCACATAGTGGATCTGCAGCAAATCCACATAGTCTGTCTTCATTCGCTGCAGGCTGCGGTCAATTTCCTCTTTGGCCGACTGATAGTCCCGCTTGCCCGTCTTCGTGGCCAGAAAATACTCTTCCCTACGATGCGAAATCGTCTCTCCGATAATCTCCTCACTATTACGGTACGCTGCTGCGGTATCTATATAGTTAATTCCATGATCCAGAGCATAGTTCAACGCTTCTCTGGCTTGATCGAGCGGCACTCCAGGCAAATTCATCGCTCCGAAGCCTAACGAGGAGACCCGATAGCCGAGCTTCCCAAATTCCCTATATCGCATGTCTCTTCACCTCATCCTCATCTATTCTAGCACGATGGAAGTGTGATTGTGAACATTGTTCCTTCTCCAATCACACTATCCACTGCAATTGTACCGCCGTGATTTTTGATAATGCGATAACATACCGCTAAACCTAACCCAGTACCTTCTTCTTTGGTCGTGAAGAAAGGGTCGAACAATCGGGATAATGTATTATTGTCCATGCCTGTACCGTTATCCTGAAGCGTGATCCTGATTTTCTCTCCTTGTTTATCCGCCGATATCCGAATGTTTCCATTTCGCTCCATGTCAGCACGTTCTCCGATCGCACGCTCCACTGCATCCAAAGAATTTTTCACCAAATTGAGCAGCGCTTGTTTCATTTGCTTCACATCGACACATAGAATAAGTCCAGGATCTACCGGAAGCAGTTCTATCTCACAGCTCCTCAGCAGCGCTTCGCTTTCGAATAACAGGCTTATATCCTTGAGCAAAGCATTGACATGAATCTCCTGCTTGTCCGGTGTAGAAGGTTTGGAGGAATTGAGAAATTCATAAATAATATCATTGGCCCTGTCGATTTCGTCCAGAATAATCTTGGCATACTCTTCTTTGCCTAACGGCTTCAAATGAGGACGAAGCAGTTGAATGAAACCACGGATGGATGTCAGAGGATTGCGAACCTCGTGGGCAATCGATGCAGCAATTTTACCTAGCAAAGCCAGTTTGTCATTTTGGTAAGCCGTCTGTTCAATTCTTTTGAAATCGGTAATGTCCTTCACACTGAAGAGGATGTCCCCATCCATATCATCCCCGTATGTAGCTGTAACGAGATAGTGCCGACCTGTATCGTCAATCACCTCTTGATATCGCAGTCGGTACACATACATTTCCTGATAACATTTGTAGATCAGCTTGCGAAAGGAACGCGATAAGGTGTGATGTCCCATAAGAGAACGGAGATTGCAGCCCAAGAGCGACTTCCGGGGTACATTCAGGAATTTGGCCATCTGTACGTTAATGAAGGAGATGAAGCCCTCGCTATCAAACAAAATAATACCGCAATCCAAATGCTGCAGGACATCCTCATATTTGCTTGAGGCTTGCTGGAAGGTGCTGTGGGATTTGAACAGAAGATCTTGAAGCTCTTGCAGCATCAAGTCCTTTATATCCTGCTGCGCATATTGAAATCGGCCGAACACGATCAAATCTATCAAGAATACCATCGATTGTTTGTAATATCGCAAGCCTTCTTCAGCATCTACACCTGATATCAGCAAATTGATACTCCGCTCATGGAGCATTACAATCTCCTCTGGCGCAACATCTCGAAGTACGGTTTCAAATAGAGAAACAGGGTGAAGAGAACCATAACTGCCCGTTTGGATATATTGCTTCAAAGCCCCCACATACTCTTTCCGCTTATCGGACATCCCCGCACCTTCTCTATTCATTTTATCCATAAACACAACAGTATCATAGACGGTTCATACAATTCCGTCAATCGCGAATATGCAAGAACTTTGTCGAAAACAACAAAGCCCTCCCTCTTAGGAGGAAAGGCTCATACTATTAAATAATAATTTAGTTCTAAAGATGCCTAGAGCAGGATAAAGGTATCCTCTAGCGAGCGAACCACTGAATCAATCTCTTCGGTTATCGTCATCTTGTCGGTTTCTATTATCCTCTTGACGCCTCCCATCATACCCTTGATTATTGCGTTCTTCCTTATTTTTACGTTCTTCCTCTTGACGCTTCCGTTCTTCCTCTTGCTTCTTCTGTTCTTCCGCCTTCTTCTTTTGCTCCTCTAACTTCTTTTTTTCTTCGGCAAGTCGTTTCTTCTCTTCCTCCTGCTTCTTCTGTTCAGTCCTTTTCTTCTCTTCCTCCTGCTTCTTCAACTCCGCTTTTCGCTTGTCATCGGCTTCCTTCTTAACTTGCTCCGCCTTCTTTTTCTCCGCTTCTTCCCTGACCCTCTTCTCTCGATCTGTTTCATACTTAATTGGAGTAACACCTGGTTTGACCATAGCAGCGCCAGTTCCAGTCTTCTTATCCGGGGTTGAGCTATTATTATTGTCTGTCTTGCCGTTATTCGTCTTGTCATACGATTTGTCGTTGTTGTCGTTCTTACTATTGTTATTCCTGCTATTGTCCGTATTGCTGTTATCGGATTGCTTGTCGTCACTCTTGGTGCTGCCTGACTTGTTGTCCGTTTTGTCATCCTTCGAGGAAGAAGTTTTCTGCTTGGAATTTTTCTCTTCCTGAAGCAGCCTCGACAACGTTTCCTTGGCCACCACTTTATTCGTATCTATCAGCTTATCCAGACCGCCGCGATCCTCTGCAATTTTGTGGATAGACTGGGTCTTTATTTCATCAATCGTAACAGAGCTGCCATTATTCTTGGCATTCAAGTAAAGAGCATATTTACCTGCAGATACACCTTCTGTCTCGGCCGCTTGACGAATTTCTACTGGCGCAACAACAGACGCTACATGGATAGCCGATTGAGTCGATGGATGATTAGCCTGAATATGCTCGTCCACGGATTGTTTGATGGCTTGACCGACCTCGAATTCATCAATCGCTGCTGCTTCAAAAGCTTTGGAGCTTGAGATGATGATATCCCCTTTGCCACTGCTCCATATTCCCTTGCTCTCTACCCGATCAAGCAGTTCACGCGTAACCGCGTCCAAGCTTTTGCCTCTATACTTCAATTGCTCGATCAGAATGACCCCATCGTCATTCAGCCCTCTTACATCAAGCACTTGCCGCTTCGCATCGATACCGAGCTCCACGCTTGGATTAATGTCCAATGTGACATAGGCAACGATCGGTTTGATTCCCCCTAAGTGAGGAGTGATACCATTGAAAGCGAGAATACAAACAAGGATGGCGGCCGAAATACTGGCTATGAAGGTAAGAATGGGATATTTGAAACGTTTCCGACGAAGCGTAAACAGGATTTCTTCCCCTACTTCACAATTGCGTTGCTGGCGGGGAACTTGCTTAAAATCACCATCAGGTGTCAGTACAACTAAATGCGCTTCTGATTTTTCCATTACAATTCCTTTATTCAACTCGTTCACTCCTTTCCGGAATCAGAATTATACTGAATGAGGATGCCATCTGCTGGTTCTGGAATCGAAAATATCGGTGATTTGCGATTAATCGATATCAGAACGTCAATCATTATCCTCTTTCAGAATAGGTATGCGCAAATAATCTTTTAGATAAGGATAAGGTCCGCTATGAATTAACGCGACTGCAATTAAAAACTTGCGATTACGCTCCAACGTCTTGCGGGATACTTGTACTTGGTCTAACAGTTCTTTTATGGGCAGTACCTTCTTACTTAGAACTACTTGCATCAGCTTATGATCTGCGGATAACAACGCCGCTATTGAGAATAGTACTTCACGCGAATCACTGTGTTTGGGAGATACATCCACCAGCTCTGAGAAAGATATCCCGAATTCCTGAAGACATCTGCTGAAATCTACAATCTCGCTGCGCCGTTCCTCAGTTGTCTTGCTCTTCTCGAACTGTTCGATCGCTTGGTGGATCTCTACCGGATTGACCAGACTCTCCTCATCATCCTCCACCTCGAACGAGGTATAAGGAATTTGCTGAGAGAAACGTTGCTCCTTGCGTACATAGTCGATCAGACGTCTGCGCATTACAGTCTCGGAGAAGCTCAAGAACGATCGCCCAGATTCTGGAGAGAATTGATTGATCGCTTCATTGAAGGCCCCCAAGGCAATGCTGAATTCATCGTCACGGGAAGGATCTATGTACCTTTTGCAAAATCGGCTTGTAACCTTGGCAACGTATGGCTGATAATCGGTTATGAACTGATTGCGAAGCCGTAACTCACCCTCCTGAATGCGCATCACTTTATACTCTGGAGTATCCTGAGCTTCAGAAGGATGGTGAGACTGGCGCTTGCCTAGGAATCTTTTGAATAGTACCAGTAACAACCGTTCCACCTCACACTAGATGTTTCGGTTGGGCTGCTTTAGATATGGGGGTCGCCCAAACCCGATTCATGTATTATAGCATAATATCACTCTGCAGGTAGACGAGCATCCTGAGCAGAGCCACCTACACTGTGCCCCATACTCCATTTGACGCCATAATGTAACGTTTTGTTGCGGAGCTGACTGAAAGGGAATGAATATGATGTTTGATTGACAAATAAAAAAAGCCCTCCGGAAGGAAGGCATCTATGAAGAAATCAATTAATTGTTCACGGATGAAGCTCTGTTCCTCAGCTTCGTTCGACGCTTGCTGAGCACGGATAGCCGCTGCTTCAGCTGTGTCTGCCACTCCTCGTCGTTAAGAGCCTTGGCAGCCATCAGCAGATCGAGCGAGCTATCAATCTGATTGCGCACCAGTTCCAACGGATCTTCTGATTCACTGCTTACGCAGTTCTCGAATAATGCGTCTCCATGCCGGTCCTCAACGTACTCCTCGAAGTCTATCTCCGCAGCACCGTCTCCGTGTGCATATTCAGCCAGAATTTCATACTCCATCTCCACCAGATAATGAACATCCACCTGATGACAGACTGGGCAAAACAACAATGGCACATTGTGAATGCGCGTCTGCAAATGTCGCAACGTTCCTTTCGTGCCGATCATGCTCGCTCCGCAGCAAAAACTCATCGCCATACGCCTCCTTCTCTGGATAAGGCTATTAAAGATCTGATTAACTATCCCTATTCGCTAGAGGATATGAAAATTCCTCTCCACACCAGGTACCTTTTTTGGTTTTTACCCGATATCCTTTTATAATGAATCTTATTCTACTATTTTGCAAGAAAAGGAGCCTAATCCCATGGTAATTAAAATTCCAAGAGAACAAAAGCTGCAAATGATGGAAAATGTGCAATCGGCCTTCGAGGAGCAATTCGGTCAACCGATCGGACAGCTGGCAGCGGAGGAGTGGCTTAACATTATGCTGCGCGAGCTCTCGCCCTTCATCTATAACCAAGCCATCACAGATGCCAAGACGGTGCTGTTCGATCGGATGAGCAGCTTGGAGGATGAGCTCTACGCCCTCCAGAAGCCAATACGCCCTATACGCTAATAGAAGAACCTCTGGCGCAGATTACTCCGGGGGTCCTGGTGTTGGAGTTCAGTTGGATGCGTGGCAGGGCAAGCAGGTGGGCTCCGAGGCTTATGCTTACGATGTAGTTTTCTTCGAAAACTTTTGGCT
>JARBUQ010000262.1 GCA_029239545.1 Paenibacillus sp. | reverse complement strand
CAAACAAATTACAATATCCACAGAGGTAGCTTAGAAGCTGAATTTTTTAAAAAATGAGGTATACCCTGCTAGGGGAACTCCGTGCATTAACCAAATTTAATTATGAAATTGACTCTACCGTGCAACTTTTTCGGGGCTAAATAAGGGTGGAGCCAAAGTGTTGAGAGGCAATGTCGTCCAGATGTCGAAAATTTCGACATAGACTGACAGAAAAGGCCTTAGAAATGGGATGGGCTTCACTGCTGCAGAACTTTCATTCCCCGAACGTTAAAGAACTCAGGACACGTTAAGGGTGAAGAAATTCCGTTCACTGGGCTGTAACGAATCGTAGCAACGCTATAGGACCATTAATCGTCCCCATTCCCTCTTTTGGCAAGGCATAAGGCCGCTGGAATTCGTTAGAATTTCCAAACGCTCTTTTAGGGTCCGATAAGACCTGCTGGGTTCGTTAGCGGAAAGTCGATTTCTTGTTCATACCACTTGATGCGTTCATTCGTTCCCCAAAATTTAACCTTTGCTTTCGATAGAGAAAGAATAGCGAACCATTGCTACTGCCATGTAGTCCCGTTTAATAGTGTTGCAATTTTCATTACAGACTTTTCAACTCCTGTCCCTATTAACAGGTCTAGATCAAAAAACTTTGTTCCCTGCAATGGAAATTTGCTTGCTTTCATAAAATCTGTTTCTACAAATTGATCCACGCAAAAAAACTTATGATCCCTCTCCACATTCCATCCGTAGGTTTTCGAACTTTCTACCGCAGCCAAAATATTTGTTTGTTGCTCTATTGTTACTGCTGTGGTGCTTGATTTAATTACAAGATTACCATTAATTTCATCTGCTTCAATTATATTGATAATTTTCCCTATCGCTTTGATCCCTTTATTTTTATAAAGTGCCAGGAAGCCATGCTCCGAATACCCTCGGACAGCAGGATCATAGTAAAGCTTGTATTTTAGATTATCCTCATATGTTCTACCTACTGTGACTGCTCTCATCATCCGTTCCCTGTTAGATAATAAGCCTTCATGCGAGCAACATACTCTGTAATCGTCAAGAATGTCATTAAATTCAAAATCGCGGTAATCAATAACATCACTAATAAGGGAGATAATACTCTCAAAAGAGGCATGGATATGTTTAATATTTTTGCTAAATGTATTATTCTCCGCTTCAACAGCCATTTTGACTGCTGCTTCTTGAGTGCTTGTCATACTATAAGGATTTAGGGTGAGCATGACCTGATAATCTTCATTTTTAAAAGCCTTTAAATGATTTTGGATCTGTATAATATCAAAGTCTTTTCCCAATTTAGTCTCTATGACGATATTAAAACTGTTTTGCTTGATTTGTCCGTCTGGGACAGATTTTCCACTTTTGAATTGCATATCAAAGACAACATCAGTTTCAAAATCCTGGAGCTCTCCGCCAACCAAACTATTTAGGAATGTGTGAAATTTACTAGGCGAGTAATGATAAAGCCTTGAGATTAACAGCATTGTATTTCCCGTAGACACATTTTCTTTAGAATGATACCGCTGAAAATAATGAATCTTCATGTAAACTCCCCCTCTATGTGTAGGTTTTCGAACTTTACTACTTAAGAGATACTGTCCAATTCGCTTCCTCAATCCAGGTGCCGGTACTGAACTCACGACCACGGATAACTACCTTGTTGGCGTAGACTTGAACATACAGCCCTTGTGCCGAGTCTTTATTCTTGTGCTCATTGCTGCTGTTCAGTACACGACCTACGGAGGAATTGTTAAAGAGATGGAACGTCTCCTTGTAGTAGTGAGGCTTGCCATTGCTGAAATCCTGATGATTATGTCCATAGAACACGAACACATTTTTGTATGGCTTTAGTATTTCCCGGAACTCCTTGGCTCTAATAACCTGATGGTTGCCCCCATCCACTCCTACTGCCGGAAGAGGTTGGTGGATCATGACGAAGATAGGTCTATCCCCTTTGCTCTGGGCCAAAGTTTCCTTGAACCATTGAAGCTGTTCATCCGAATACCAAGCACCCTCAATAACATCCGGTTTCTCTTGCACATAGGTTTCTTGTGAGAGCATTATGACTTGATAATTACTCACTTTGAAGCTGTGATAGGGCTTCTCGTATCCAAACGTGCGCATGAAAGCTTCTCTGGAGCCTGCATCGGACTTACCATTTGGCATCGTCTCTTTACTCCAGGCACCCTCTTGACTTATCCATATATTGTAATACTCGTGATTTCCCATATTAGCATGGATCTGCGGCAAGGTGTAGCTGTTGATAATTTTGCGGAACTCCCTGTAGTCCTCTTTCGTTGCTGCTTCGGTGATGTCTCCGGTAAGAACAATTGCCTCCACCTTCGTCTCGAAGTTAAGAAGATCACGAATAGTTGTATGCAGATGTTCACTCGGATAAGAAAAACCGCTATTCACATGCAGATCACTCAGAATAACGAATGAGAACAAGGCCGCATCGTCGCGCTCTCCTCTGATGACCTGAGTGGAATTCTTGGCAGACTGAATAGGGAGCCTCGCGCCCTTCAGTGAATTGTCGGCGGAAGCCTGATCACCGAGCGACGGCACCAATTTGCGCAGCCCCGCTGCCGCAGCAGCTCCAAGAAGAAGCAGGATGCCAACTCTTTTCATAAATGTGCGTCTATCCATCCTGATGTCCTCCCCATCCTGTAACATGTAGCCAGTCGTAGTAGTTATTATACCACGAAAGGGTATTCAAGGAGTGCACAGGTATATCTCCGCTGCAACATCGGAAGCAGTTTTTGTGCGGGGTGGCTCAGAGATATTTTATCCCTGGGGTTGAGCCGCTGTAGTTAACTGGCAATAAGGCAAACCAATCTGATTCGCTCGGAAGCAGCATCCCGCGTCCAGTAGTAAGGCGAAACAAACTAATTTGGAAGCCAACCTTGCTATTAGTTCAGTTCTGCTTACTAATTGGCTCTGTACAGATGTTTCCCGCCAGATTAGTTCATACAGCTTTACTAATAGTTTCCTTTGATCTACTGGTGCGAAAATAGACCCGAATGGGGAGGCTTACTAGGTGATTGCTCCCCCGCCCTTATATTATCCATTTAGAAAACAAGAATAAACGTATAAGCCTCGTTAAAGGCTAATCGTCTATTCTTGTTGCTTGCTGATGTTGCTTGTTGCTGGATTGTTCAGGAACAAGCTACTTTTCCTTCTTGCTAAGCGCAGCCTTCAGCGCGTCACCCAGGCTTGAGCCAAGCGATTCATTATCGCTGAACTGCTCGATGAGCTGAGCTTGCTGCTTGCGCTGTACGCGTGCTCCCGGAGCTTGCTCGTCCACCATTTCGATCACATTGCAGCCTTTGCACTGAGCATATTTGCCTGCCTTGCCGGTATGAATCTCCATCCGCTTGTGACATTGAGGACAGCGCTTGAATGACAACGCTGGCTCAGCTTGTCGATGATAGCTGCACTCGCGGTTGGAGCACACTAAGGACTTGCCGCGCTTGCCTTTGCGTTCCATCAATGCCGTTCCGCATTCGGGACATTTGGAATGAGTTAGATTATGCGGTTTATACTCGGTAGAGCTCATCTTCACCTGCTGCACCATACGGACGGTCTGACGCCTGATTTCTTCCATGAAAGGCGCGGGCTTCCCTTGTCCCTTGGCAATCCGCTCCAGCTCCTGCTCCCACTTCGCTGTAAGATCGGGAGAGCGCAAATCTGCCGCTACCAGCTCAATTAGCTGTTTTCCCTTACCCGTAGGTGATAACCGATTCATCTTACGTTCGACGGTATCGGTTGACAGCAGCTTCTCGATAATATCCGCCCGTGTGGCCGGAGTGCCGAGATGATGCTTCTCCATCTGGGTCAATAAACCCGCTTCGGTATATCGACCAGGTGGATAGGTCCGATGATTGCCAATATTCGTTGCACGCAGCTGAAGCCGCTGGCCCTTGGATAACTCCGGCAATCGTTGGGCCGATGTATCCCTGTCCTCGGTTGCATCTGAGCCGCTAACTCCTGTTACCCGGTTCTCTTCCTCATCATCAGCATCAAGCAAGGCGGATTGACTGCCATACACTTCTCTCCAGCCATTGTCCTTGGCAATAACTCCCTTGGCGAAGAACTTCTCTCCGTTCGCTTCGATGACTACACTCGTTTCCGCATAGCGGTATACAGGGTAGAACAGAGCAATAAATCTCCTTACGATCAAATCGTACAGCTTGCGCTCCTCCGGACTAAGAGCACTTATATTCACATATTGCTCGGTAGGAATGATGGCATGGTGATCCGTTACTTTGCTCTCATCTACGATGCGCTTGGTCACGACCAACGGCTTGCGCAGCAGCGGAGCGACCAATGGGGCATACGGACCGATAGCCACGGCATCCAGTCTGCTCTTGAATGTTGGCACCATATCCGGCGTTAAGTGACGCGAATCCGTGCGCGGATACGTAACCAGCTTATGCTGCTCATACAACCGCTGCAGCACAGACGAGGTTTGCTTGGCCGAGAAGCCAAGCTTCTTGTTGGCGTCGCGCTGCAGCTCGGTCAAGTCGTACGCGAGCGGCTGCGGCTCCTGCTTGTCGGTCATCCTGACCGACTGCACGACCGCTTGCGATCGGCTCAGCTTCCCGCACAGCGCCTCCGCTTCCGCCTCGGCGTACAACCTCCCGTCGTGCTGCTCGCTGCGACGCCACTTCGCCCGCAACGTGCCGAGATCGGCCGTTACGGTCCAGAAAGGCACGGAGCGGAACTCGGCGATCTCCCGTTCCCGCTCCATCATCATGGCCAGCGTCGGGGTCTGCACCCGCCCCGCGGCCAACTGCGCGTTGTACTTGCTCGTCAACGCGCGGGTCACATTGAGGCCGATCAGCCAATCGGCCTCTGCACGGCATACCGCAGACGCATACAATCCGTTGTAGTCCGAGCCCGGCTTCAGCCGGTCGAACCCTTCACGGATCGCCTTGTCTGTCTGCGAAGAGATCCATAGGCGCTTGAAGGGCTTGCGCCAATGAACTAGCTCCATTATCCAGCGAGCTACTAATTCCCCTTCTCGCCCGGCATCCGTGGCGATTACCATCTCCCCTATATCGCTGCGCTTACAGAGCTGCGCAATCGCCTTGAACTGCTGGGAGGTTTCCTTCATGACCTTCAGGTTCATCTTATTCGGTAATATCGGAAGATCCTCGAGATTCCAAGTTTTGTACTTGGCATCGTAATCTTCAGGTTCAGCCAGCGTAACCAGATGCCCCAACGCCCATGTCACCACATAACGCGGCCCTTCAAAATAGCTTTTCTGTCGACCATTACATCCCAAAACTCTGGCAATCTCCTTGGCAACGCTTGGCTTCTCCGCCAATACAATTGATTTCACAATGCAAACTCCCTTTCTATTGAAGCCATACCCTTGCGGGCAGATTTCCACCCAAATAAAAAACCACAGAAGCCCATAAGCCTCCATGGTTTCGGGGTGATGGTCTATTCCCCTTACTGCTCTCAGGTTAGACTCTTATGTCCATAAAAGACGATAATCCCGATGGCTGTTGTGCTTGCTTGATGTTCTTAGCAGGGTCGCTCATAACTTCGTTGATAGCTTGCTGTACGACCTGCTGGGCTTTGTTCTTGCCAGTTTCTATCGCTTTTACAACACAGCCCGGTACATGTGTCCCGCCGCCAATGTTGAAGCTCATCGTTGTAACCTCCAGTCTGTATGGTTTGCCTGATTGTTATCCTCATCATACCCCATCTAATCCCTGCCATCAATAGATACGTTTAGTGACGGTCGAATGAACAAGGAAGAAATCCAGGCCGCAACGGACACTATACTACCATAAATGAATAAATGATGAATTCCATCCATAAATATCGGCGCTTTGGTAAGGAAGGCACCCATAATCGTCGTTCCGACAGCTGTACCAATGTTACGCGAAAAAAATTGCAAGGAAGTCGAAATTCCTTTTTGATGAGCACCTACTAGCTGCTGAGCCCCAATAGTGGTCACCGTCACGATAAGACCAAACGCCATGCCCTCCACGAACATAAGAATGAATACATCCCAGAACCCGCTTGTCTCCGATAACAGCAAACAAAGAATTCCGCTGGCCACGAGCAGGGTATTGCCGGCAATGAGCAAGGGTCGATATCCGAATTTGATAATCCATTTGCCGGCCGGGACCGCAACCAGAATCCAACCTGTCGCTTCCCCTAATAAGGAGAGACCGCTCATGAAGATGGAATACCCTTGCTGCTGAAGGAAAAAGGGAATATAGTTGGAGGTTCCGAATAATGCCGCTGTTGCCAGGAAGGAGTTAGCAATCATCCACGCCAATCCTGGATTACGAAATAGGGATAATGGTATTAACGGAGAGGGGTGCTGCTTCTCCACGAACCAGAACGCCGCCAAAAATAACAGTCCACCTATTGCATACATCCAGTAGCCTTCCGACACTACCGTCAACATCAGTAGCAAGACCACTCCACCGGAGAACAGAAGTCCACCGCCATAATCGATAGGCCCTTTCTTGGGCACATACACTTCCCGAAACGGCAGGAGCAGTACCAGGGCGATCAAGCATAACGGAATGTTCACATAAAAGATCCAACGCCAACTCGCAAAATTTACGAAAAAAGATCCCAGGAGCGGTGCCAACACCGCAGACAGTCCCC
>JARBUQ010000261.1 GCA_029239545.1 Paenibacillus sp. | reverse complement strand
CGGGTTTCATTACCTGAAGGAAGTAGAAAGAGATAGCTCCCCTGCAGATCAGTTCAGTGTGGATTGGAATGTGCAGGATACTTGGAACGTGTACGGGCAGGGCATGGGCGCTTCCACCGATGTTCATCTGAGGTTAACAATGTTGGGTGACTATGACGAAATTGCATTGGCCGATGGCATACCGCCGCAGAACAAGCCAGGCAATCCGGAAAGCCTACGTTATGTGATTGCGCATCGGAATGGGAGCAATCTTGATTCTTTGTTCACATCCATACTCGAGCCTTATAAAACTACTCGTTACATCCAGTCGATTTCTCCGGCACAATTGAAGGTGAATGGCAATCTCGTCAGCGGTACTGAGGCAGCTGCTGTCAAAGTACAGTTAACGAATGGTCGTATTGATTATATCGTAAATGCTTTGAATCCTGAGATAGAATACACCATTGATGATCATCTAACGTTTAAAGGCTTCTTCGGAGTTGTATCAGAGCAGGCTGGAGAACCGGAATTTGCCTATATGCATGGCGGCACAATGCTTCAAGCAGATGATGAAATTTTGCTCCAAAGCGATGAAGGTTATTTGGTAGGTGAAGTGGTCGATTTCACCAGATCGCTTTCTTTCGAGAACAATATAGAAGTAGAGGTGACTGGGAATACAGGTGCACAAGAGCTTCAGCCTGGTGCCTATATCTTTATTCAAAATGATGGAGCACGAAATGCTGTCTATGAACTTAAACAGGTTCAGACCGTTACTGGCAGTACGTATGCTATATCCATTGGAGACAAGACGCTAATCCGGCAATACACCAATGATGCGGATCCGTCTGCTGGCTTTATCTACGATGCGGCCGCCGGGGATTCCTTCAGAATTCCATTAACGTCAACATGGGTTTCGCCGAATGTACTCCTGAACCAGATGAAGGAGCTAGTTTTACATGAGACTTCGTTAGGGCATATATCAAGCACTTTTGAAGATCAACTCACTTATAGATTAATGATTATTAACATCCTTGCCGCTCAAGGGAATACCCAAACAGCAATCGCCTATATCGAAGATTTGATCACCTATATCCATGACCCATCAGTGCTTATACAGGGGCTTATTACCCTTACGGCTGCAGATCAATTGGCTGTGATCGCCGAAGAACTGATCGGTAAGTGGAACAACTGAGAATTACAGGAGGCAAACGGACATGAGTTTGGATAGACTGCAATATTTCGACTGCAATGTGAATGTGGGAAAAATCGCCTATAAGCATCCTCTGCAAATGTGGCGTACGGAGGACCTGATTGAGGAGCTGGACCGTTCCGGCATAGCAGGAGCGCTTGTGTATCATGGAATGGCCAAATCCCACTCTCCAGCATATGGGAATCGGTTGTTGGCCGGGGAGCTTGCGAAAAGCACGAGATTATTCGGTTGTTGGGTCGGATTGCCGGATCAGATGGGAGATTTCGCATCTCCTGAGAAGCTGCTAGCAGAGATGAAGGAAAACGGAATTAAAGCTTTGAAAATTTTCCCTAACAGTCACCAATTCGATCCTGATAAGAGAACTGCTGGCAGACTATTCGACGCGCTAGCGGAAGAACGTATTCCGCTGCTTATCGATGGCGGGGAAGCAACGTTCGCCCAACTTGCGGGCATTTTACGGGATCATCCTGAGCTGACGGTGCTGCTTCAAGGGCAGAGTTGGAGTCAGGAGCGTAGATTGTTCCCGATTATGGATGAGTTCGAAAAGTTATGTATTGAATTCTCTGCGCTGCAAAGCAATGCTATTATCGAAACAGCTTATGAGAGGTACGGAGCTTCGAGGTTATTCTTCGGCAGCGGGATGCCGCGCAAAAGTCCGGGTGCAGCCAGGGCGCTGATTGATTACGCTCAAATTCCGGAAGCAGCGAAGAAACTGATTGCTGGCGGCAATCTGGCTGCGCTGTTGGGAATAAACCCTCCTGCAGCTCAAGCTCCTGACCAGGATGAGATTACTGCACAGGCGTCACGCGGGCTGCCCATTGAAATCCCGGTATATGATTCCCATACTCATCTGATTGAGGATGGGGGAGGAACAGGAAGCGGTTATCCTATGCTCCGCGGTGACATTGATTCTATGATCAGTATGTATCGGCTATTGGGGATCAGGAGAATGTCCATCGCTCCCTGGGCCGGAATCAATGGCGGCGATTCAGAAGCGGGTAATGAGATAGCTGTACAAGCGATAAGCAAGTACCCGGATGAAGTGGAGGGGTATGCAGTAATTGACCCGAACTATGTATCCGATGTCGAGGCAGAAGCGCGGAAATGGCATCAGGAGAAGAGATTCAAAGGAATGAAGCCCTACTATTATTTATCTCATATTCCATACACTGATCCAATCTATGAGCCTTGGTGGAAGCTGGGGAATGAGCTTTGCCTGTATGCGCTGGTCGATCCTGCGGGGCAAAGCGACAGTGTGTACATCTCCCAAATAGAGGAGCTGGCGCGGCTTTATCCGAATGTGGCAATATTCATGGATCATGGAGCCAGAAGCTTCGAAATTGCCGTATTGTACGCCAAGACTGCGAAGGCATATCCGAATGTGTATCTCCAGCTTACTTACACGACGGTTACTTTGGGTGCGATTGAATACTTGGTGCGTGAGGTGGGAGCTGACAAGGTGCTGTTCGGTACGGATTCACCTATGCGTGATCCACGCCCTCAGGTAGGGTGGCTTGTTTACGCTAATTTGTCCCTCGATGAGAAGATAGCGGTTTTTGGCGGGAATATGAAGCGAATCTGGGATCGTTGCCTCGTTTAACGACCTTTTTATTGCCCCTTAGTCTCTTATTGTTAAGAGATTAAGGGTCTTTTCCGTGTTAACATATTGGAATTTTGAAAACTTTTCATGATATTGTCATGGATATGGATACCACAATGAAAAGAACTATGTTAACATATAAATTATTATACTTCTAATCTTTTAATTATTCTTGCAATTGGGCATAATAAGAAGATACCCTTACTGGCTTTTTGTTGTCAAATATAGCAAAATATAGCATTACTTCTGCAAACGAGGTGCTTTCTTGAAAATTTCAACTAAAGGTAGATACGGTCTCACCATTATGATGGAGCTGGCCAACAAATACGGAGAAGGTCCGACCTCTCTCAAAAGCATTGCTGAAAAGCATCAGCTATCCGAGCATTATTTGGAGCAATTGATTGCTCCGCTGCGTAACGCGGGACTTGTTAAGAGCATACGTGGTGCCTATGGCGGTTATATTTTGTCCAGACTTCCTGAAGAGATTTCGTCTGGCGATGTAATCCGGGTATTGGAAGGGCCGATCAGTCCAGTGGATTTCACTGAGGAAGATGATCCTGCCAAGCGGGATTTGTGGATTCGTATTAAGGACAGCATCGCCGAAGTGCTGGATTCGACAACCTTGGCGAACTTAATTTCGTTTCAGGACGAAGGTAAGAACAGCAACTATATGTTCTACATATAGCTCAGGCTTAAGCCAATATGCAATCCATTTATTTGGACCATGCAGCCACAACGGCTGTACATCCTCAAGTATGGGAAGCGATGCTTCCCTATTTTACCAATCAATACGGCAATCCTTCCAGTCTTCACTCATTCGGTAGGGAAACGAAGATTGCACTAAGCCGTGCAAGAGACGGGATTGCTGAATGTCTTAATTGCTCGCCCGCCGAATGGATGTTTACAGGAAGCGGTACGGAGAGCGATAACACTGCAATATTTGGTGCAGCTGCCCGATATGGGCAAGCTTCTGGCAAGCGTCACCTGATAACTACCCAGATCGAGCATCATGCTGTTCTGCATGCTTGCAGACATTTGGAGAAGCAAGGTTATGAAGTTACTTATTTGCCTGTAGATCAATCTGGCCTTGTTAAGCTTGCAGATGTAGAAGCAGCAATCCGGCATGACACTTTCCTTATAAGTGTTATGTATGGGAATAATGAGGTAGGCACCGTTCAGCCGATCCGGGACATTGGAGAGCTGGCTCGAGAACGCGGCATTGTATTTCATGTAGATGCGGTTCAAGCACTTGGTACGGAAGACATTCAATTGTCAGCGATGCCTGTTGACTTGATGAGCTTCTCCGCCCACAAGCTCTATGGGCCCAAGGGAGTTGGCGCACTGTATATCTCCAAGAACATATCGATTGAACCGCTTATGTTCGGAGGTTCGCAGGAGAGGAAGCGACGCGCCGGTACAGAGAATGTTCCGGGTATTGCAGGATTTGCTAAGGCAGTGCAACTAGCTGCTTCTAACCGTGAAGCGAACGTTCAGCAGCTGGATTCTCTTCGGGAACAATTGCTAGCTGGAATTGAGGAAGAAGCAGGTCGTGATGGCTTCATCCTGAATGGATCGCGCGATAACCGATTACCACACATTTTGAATGTCAGCTTTCCGGGTATAGATACAGATATAATGTTAATGAATCTGGATTTGAATGGAATTGCTGCAGCTAGCGGTTCTGCCTGTACATCTGGCTCCCTGGAGGTGTCGCATGTGCTCCAGGCTATGCATTTATCGGACGAAGTGACCAAATCCGCCATCCGGTTCAGTGTTGGTATGGATAACGATAGGGATCAAATTAGAGAAGTTTCCCGCCGAATTGGAACCATCTTAAGGCGGATTCGTAATAAATAGAAAGCTTTTCAAGTCTACTACAGCGAAAGGAGGAGAACCAGGCAAGTAGAGCGAGATGACGGCATATTAACAGTTCATACGTATGACTTTAGCAATGCGGGATAATTATTCCGTGAGGCGTGCAATATATAAGCATGATTGTAACGTTTGTTTCTCAGGAGGATCAACCCTTGCGCAAAGCACAAGACATCATAGGCTTACCGGTTATAGAGATTGAGACAGGGAAGCAGATTGGAACGGCCAAAGATTTTTTGATTGATCACGATTGGAACTTGCAGGGTGTGTTATTGGAGACGAAGCACTGGTTCTCTGCTCCACGATATGTGAAGTGGGAAGCTGTTATAGCTCTTGGCACAGATGCGATTACAATTCCGAGTGAGTTAGAGGTTCAGAGCCTCGAGGATGATCAGGAATTGTGTTATCTGGAGTATGGTGCAACGAGAATTAAGGGCCTGCCCGTCATTACAGTGAGTGGAAATCAACTTGGTATGATCGAAGATGTTTATTTTGGCGAGCAATGGGGTAGAAAGATAGTAGGATACGAGTTAACGGAAGGGCTTTTGTCAGATCTGAAGGAAGGCCGAAAGTGGCTGCCTACTCCGGAGAGCATCAAGATCGGAGAAGATGCCATAATCGTGCCTGTCAGCAGTGAATCTGACCTGCAAGATGTTCCAACAATACAGTGAAATAAGGTGAAAATAATGATAAAATGTCCGAATTGCAATTCGAAAGATATCGGTAAAATTGGTTCGCATCAGTTTTATTGCTGGGGCTGCTTCATTGAGCTCACGGTGAATGGCGAGAAAATGTCGGTTTACCAAGTTGAAGAGGATGGAACGCTCAGCTCGCTCGACGATCTTTTTTTCGAAGACGAAATGCCGGAAGTACACGCCAACTAATTTCTTCTGGATCGAACAAACCTGATTGACCTTAATGGTCGATCAGGTTTTTTTGCGTGCTCATTAGAACGATCTGATTAGCTGGAAAGTATAAGTTTCTACTTGCGGTGGGGAATGACTTTTGATAGGAGGTTGCGTGTAGGAAGTGGGGGAGGGTCAGGTGAAAAGTTAGCTGGGTTAATGTGAGAGTTTAGTGAAATCATTTGGCGGACAGGAGATCCTTTATGGGAGCCCAAACAGGGCAAATCGTCTTTTGGGCGGACACACGTTCCGTTATTGCCATGAAAAACAGGATAATACGTAGATTGTGCTGTGGGACGGAACGTGTGTCCGCGAAATCTTACTCTCAGCGATTTTATCGCAAATAGCGGAATTTCTGTCCGCTTGTACCACTGGTTCTCCCGCAAAAGCAAAGAGATGGAGGAAGACTTTTTCTCATATGCCTGAAAGTATAAGATTCGGGGAGGAGAGCGAAGAGAACTCTCCTATTTGTTGCTTTTGGTCAATTGAACGTAGACTGCCGGTGGGGGAGTTTTGCCCTCATGCGGATAGCAATGGCTCGCCAGTTAAGCAAACTTAACTAATAGCAAACCAAGTATCACGAATCCAAGCCCAAAAAGGAGGCAAAAGAGAAATAGCAAACTCATCTTTGGTTATTGGTTAAGGCTGCTTAGCTAATAGCATAATTTGGGTTAACTAACTGGTGCATAAGGCCTCTGATTTAGATATTTAGTAAGGTTCGCGTTGTTAAGCGATGGAGAACGTAACTCCCTAATCCAAGTCGATCAAAAAGGGCAGGCAGGTGGAGCGGAGAAACGAAGTGTTCGCCTTTGTACTTGAATTCTAACCACTAAAATAAGATCAAAGAATTCATGTACAACAGCTGAAAGTTTTCGAAGAAAACTACATCGTAAACATAAGCTCGGAGCCCGCCTGCCTGCCCTTCCATACGCCTTACTGAACTCAACGACCAAGGACCTGGCTATCGGCCAGGTTTTTCTTAATGATAAATGTTCATTGAAGGCTATTCGGAAATGAAGGGAACCCCTATTCCCTCGCGCCATTTGAGGTAATGTTTCCAGGCGAGTCCATAATCCAGTGCGTCTGCAGCGAGCTGAAT
>JARBUQ010000260.1 GCA_029239545.1 Paenibacillus sp. | reverse complement strand
GTGCTGCGCTCGGCAGACGAAGCCGCCGCAGCTTACGAAGCCTTGAGCCAAGCGAAGACGGAGCTGGTGCTAGAGCAGTTCATTCGCTTCGAGAAGGAAATATCGGTCATCGTTGCACGCAGTCCTCGCGGAGAGGCGAAGGCGTTCCCGCCTGCGGAGAATATTCATGTGCATAATATTTTGCATCTGTCGATCGTGCCTGTGCGGGCGGTTGAAGCCGATGTTCTGCGGCGTGCGGAGCAAATGGCGGTGCAAATAGCCGAGTCGCTTGAGATGACCGGATTACTCGCGGTGGAGATGTTCCTTACTGCAGATGGCGAGTTGTACGTGAATGAATTGGCTCCACGTCCACATAACTCAGGCCATTATACGATGGAAGCCTGCACGACCTCCCAGTTCGAGCAGCATCTGAGGGCGATCTGCAACCTGCCTCTTGGATCTGTTGACCTGCTGACTCCGGTTGTGATGGTGAACCTATTGGGTGAGCATATCCAGCCTGTATTGGACTGGCTCCCCGAGCAAGCCGGACTGCCTGAAGGCGTAACGGCCAAGCTGCATCTCTATGGCAAACACGAAGCCAAGGTGAAACGCAAGATGGGGCATATCAACCTGTTGACCCAGGATGTTGAACACGCTATTCAATGGGTAAATGATAGTGTAATATGGAAAAGCTAAGGGAATACAATTAAATCCCTTTTATGCATAGATGAGTACTGATTTAAAAAAGAGTCTGCTTCTTAGCAGGAGCTACTGAACACGCTGGTTGTTAGGCTAGTGAACTGCATTTCCTACAGTTAGTATTGCAGAATAATACCAAATTGAGTGAAAACGTCAATTATAACTGTAGTTTTTACTGTTAAATGATGATTAGAGCAATTTATGCCTTTATTAGTTGCAGGTTTTACAGTTATTTTTATTTTCCATTCAGTTCAGAGTTCGGTAAGGCACTGAAAGTTACTGTAATCAATCCAATCCAATCCAATCAACGGAGGAACCATTCATGCTACAGCGTTACAGTCGACCAGAGATGGCGGCCATTTGGACCGAAGAGAACAAGTTTAAAGCTTGGTTGGAGGTTGAGATTTTATCGTGTGAGGCTTGGTCAGAGCTGGGGGTCATTCCTAAGGAAGACGTTCAGGCGCTTCGCGATAAGGCTGGCTTCGATATTCCCCGGATCTACGAAATTGAGGAAGAAACGCGTCATGACGTGATTGCCTTCACTCGTTCCGTATCGGAGACACTCGGCCCTGAGCGGAAATGGGTGCATTACGGGCTTACTTCCACTGATGTTGTGGATACGGCGATGGGGTATTTGATGCTGCAGGCCAACAAGATCATTGAGAAGGATATCCTTAACTTCATCGATATTTTGCGCCATAAAGCGATTCAATATAAAAGCACGCCAATGATGGGCAGAACGCATGGAGTACATGCCGAGCCGACTACCTTTGGGCTTAAGATGGCACTATGGTATGAGGAAATGAAGCGGAATCTGGAGCGGTTCCGGCATGCGGCAGATGGAGTTCAATTCGGTAAAATATCCGGAGCGGTTGGTACTTACGCCAATATCGATCCTTTTATAGAGCAATACGTGTGTGAAAAGCTGGGTACAAAAGCAGCACCCATCTCCACACAAACGCTGCAGCGTGACCGTCATGCCGAGTACATCGCTACAATCGCCTTGATCGGAACATCGCTCGATAAGTTCGCAACTGAGATTCGTGCCCTGCAGAAGAGTGAGTTCCGTGAGGTGGAAGAGCCTTTCGGTAAAGGTCAAAAAGGTTCATCAGCTATGCCGCATAAGCGTAATCCGATTGGCTGCGAAAGTATTTCCGGACTGTCCCGCGTGATCCGCGGTCATATGGTTTCCGCCTATGAGAACGTGCCGCTCTGGCATGAGCGCGATATTTCGCACTCCTCGGTAGAACGCATCATTATTCCGGATTCGACGATTCTCATTAATTACATGCTGAATCGTCTGGGGACGATTATCAAGAACTTGACTGTGTTCCCAGAGAATATGCTGCGCAACATGAAGCGTACTTTCGATGTGCCTTTCTCCGGCCGCGTATTGACCAAGCTGATCGACAAGGGCTTCAGCCGTGAGCAAGCTTATGACACGGTTCAGCCTAAGGCGATGCAAGCCTGGGAAGAGCAGCGCTCATTCCGCGATATTGTGGAAGGTGATGCAGGCATTCGGGAGCATTTGTCACTGGAAGAGATTGAGGAGTGCTTCGATCCGAGCTGGCATCTGAAGCATGTGGATACGATATTTACACGTTTGGAATTAGGTTGATTATAGAAACGTGACCTGGATTAGGCTGAGGGCAAGCTGATCGGCATGCTCTTCCCTTCTCGGGTACTTATAGGAGGCGATGATCTTGAGCGCTATACAAGCGATTTCCACGGCGGCTGAGTATGTCAAGGCTCCACTTATGTATAAAGGCAAGGTGCGGGAAATCTATGATTTGGGCGAGTACTACTTGATCGTAGTAACGGACCGAATCTCCGCTTTTGACTATGTATTGTCACCAGCTGTGCCGGATAAAGGCAATGTGCTCAATCAGATCAGCAAGTTCTGGTTCGAAGAGACGTCAGCCATTCAACCGAATCATGTGATTCATACCGATGTCGAGAAGTTGGCAGATGTTCTGGTGGAAGGCAGCGCGGATTTGATGAAGAACCGTTTCATGGTTACCAAGAAAGCGGAGCGGATAGATATCGAATGTGTCGTGCGCGGCTATATTACGGGCGGCGGCTGGAGACAATACCAGCAAACAGGCCAAATTAACGGGATTAACCTTCCTGAAGGCTTACGGAAAAATGAACGGTTTGCACAGCCTATTTTCACTCCTGCAGCTAAAAATGATGTGGGTCACGATGAAGATATTCCTTTTGCGAGAATGGAAGAGCTGGTTGGTGCCGAGCTTGCCGCTGAACTGCGGGAGAAGAGCTTGAGGCTGTACGAATATGCGCATGATTATTGCGCGAAGCATGGTATTATTCTGGCCGATACGAAGTTCGAGTTCGGTATTGTGGATGGCAAGGTTATTCTGATCGACGAGGTGTTCACACCGGATTCCTCGCGTTTCTGGGCTCAGGAGAAATATGCCCTGGATATCGAGATTGACGGGATGGACAAAGAACCGGTAAGAACTTACTTGTCGAATTCCGATTGGGATAAGAACAGTGAGCCTGCACCGCTGCCTGCAGAGGTTGTGGAAGAAACTTCACGGCGTTACCGCGATATTTTGAACCGATTGGTGCAGGGGTAGGCAGTCTGCTGGGGACGGTAACGGCATTACGGTAGGGTTAAAAAGGTTAACAGTTTTAAAGGACTAACAGGGTTAACATTTTATGGGTTTAATTAGGAGGACTAATCGATGATTAAAGCTACTGTATTCGTAACGATAAAAGAGAACGTTCTGGATCCGCAGGGCAACGCTGTTCAAGGCGCTTTGCACTCGATGGGATTTTCGGAGGTAGGTAAAGTACGCATTGGAAAATATATGGAGCTGGCATTGGACACAGACGATCAAGCGGAAGCAGAAACCCGTGTAAAAGCTATGTGCGAGAAGCTGCTCGCGAATACAGTAATTGAGGATTACCGTTTTGAGCTAAGCCTCAACAACTAAGTTAAGCGGTCGAGGTGTATTCCAATACCTTTTCGGGGATCCCGGGGTAAAAGATCTAAGGAGGATTCAAAATGAACTTTGCAGTGCTCGTGTTTCCGGGTTCTAACTGCGATATTGATTGTTACAAAGCGGTGGAAGCAACGATCGGTCAGCCGGTTGATTATGTATGGCATACGGCAACAGATCTATCCAAATATGATGCAATTATCGTACCGGGTGGATTCTCTTATGGGGATTACCTGCGCTGCGGGGCGATCTCGCGGTTTGCGCCTGTTATGAATGAAGTGGTTAAGGCTGCTGAGCAAGGCAAATACGTGCTTGGAATTTGCAATGGCTTCCAGATATTGTTGGAATCAGGCTTGCTGCCAGGCGCTATGCTGCGCAACCAAACACTGAAATTCCGCTGCCATTCCTCGATTCTTCGCGTTGAGAACACGAACACTCCTTTCACTACGCAATACAGTGCAGGTGAGCAGATTGATGTTCCGATTGCACATGGTGAAGGGAACTATTATTGCGATGCTGATACTTTGGCAGAGCTTAAGGCGAACAACCAGATCGTGTTCCGTTATGCGGTGGAGAACCCAAATGGAGCGATTGATGATATAGCCGGGATTTGCAACAAACAAGGCAATGTACTGGGCATGATGCCGCATCCGGAGCGCGCGGTTCATCAGCTGTTAGGTTCGGAAGACGGTAAGCGGATGTTCACATCGATCTTGAACGCATGGAGGGAGAAACATGGCACAGCAATTGTCGGTTAAGGAGCCTACGGCGGAGCAAATCGCCGAACAGAAAATCTACAAGCAAATGGGCGTGACGGATGCCGAATATGAGCTGGTTTGCGGGTTTCTAGGGCGGAATCCGAACTATGTGGAAATTGGCGTATTCAGCGTAATGTGGTCCGAGCACTGTTCCTATAAGAATTCCAAACCTGTCCTGCGCAAATTCCCGGTTACAGGTCCTCGCGTCTTGATGGGTCCTGGTGAAGGCGCCGGTATCGTAGATATCGGAGACAACCAAGCGGTAGTGTTCAAAATTGAGAGTCACAACCATCCATCTGCCATCGAGCCGTTCCAAGGCGCTGCAACGGGAGTGGGCGGAATTATTCGCGACATTTTCTCCATGGGAGCACGTCCTGTGGCTTCTCTGAATTCTCTTCGCTTCGGATCGCTCAAGAATGATCGTGTGAAATATTTGTTTGAGCATGTTGTGTCAGGGATTGCCGGTTATGGCAACTGTATCGGTATTCCTACGGTTGGCGGCGAAGTCATGTTCGATGAGAGCTATGAGGGCAACCCGCTCGTCAATGCTATGTGTGTAGGCTTGATCGATCATGATAAGATTCAGAAGGGTGTAGCGCGTGGCGTTGGCAACCCTGTATTCTATGTTGGGCCGGCTACTGGCCGTGATGGTATTCATGGAGCGACCTTTGCTTCTGAGGAATTGACGGCTGAATCCGAAGCGAAACGTCCTGCTGTTCAAGTGGGCGATCCGTTCATGGAGAAGCTGGTATTGGAATCTTGTCTGGAGCTTATTAATTCCGGCATCGTTGTTGGAATTCAGGATATGGGCGCGGCAGGCTTAACCTGCTCAAGCGCTGAGATGGCAAGCAAAGCGGGCAACGGAATCGAATTGTACTTGGACGAAGTGCCGCAGCGTGAGACAGGCATGACGCCTTACGAGATGATGCTGTCGGAATCCCAGGAGCGTATGCTGTTCGTAGTGAAGCCGGAGCATGAGGCCCAGGCAAAAGAGATTTTCGAGCGTTGGGGTCTGATCTGCGCGAAGGTTGGCAAGGTTACGGATGACGGACGTCTGAAGCTGTACCATGGCGGGGAAGTCGTTGGCGATATGCCTGTAAAAGCGCTCGTTGATGAGTGTCCGGTATACAACAAGCCTTCCAAGGTGCCAGCTTATTACGAGAACAGTGCATCCATTGATACTACACGTTATGTAGAAGTGGTTGATCTTAATGACGCCCTTAAGCAGGTGTTGGCTTCGCCAACTGTTGCCAGTAAAGAGTGGGTGTACAATCAATACGATTATATGGTGCGTACAGAAACATTCGTGCGTCCGGGCTCTGATGCTGCAGTAGTAGGTGTCCCTGGAACACGCAAAGCTCTTGCCATGACAACGGACTGCAACAGCCGGTATGTATATCTCGATCCGGAAGTAGGCGGAAAGATCGCCGTTAGTGAAGCAGCGCGCAACATTGTTTGCTCGGGTGCTGAGCCATTAGCGATTACGGACAACCTGAACTACGGGAGTCCGGAGAAACCGGAAATTTTCTGGCAGCTGGAGAAATCGACTGACGGGATGGCAGAAGCTTGCCGCCAATTGGACACGCCGGTAATCGGTGGGAATGTAAGCTTATATAATGAGAATGCTAAGGGTGCGATCTATCCTACGCCGGTTGTAGGGATGGTCGGCTTGATCCATGATCATGATCATATTACGACACAAGGCTTCAAGCATGAGGGCGATGTGATCTTCTTATTAGGAGATACGATGGCTGAGCTAGGCGGCAGTGAGTTCCAGAAGGTGCTTCACGGCGTTACAGAAGGACGTCCTCCGGTTATTGATTTGGCCGTTGAGAAGAAGCTGCTTGGCTCGGTGCTCAAAGCGATTCAGAACGGCTTGGTCGCATCGGCGCATGACCTGTCAGATGGCGGACTAGCTGTAGCATTAGCGGAGAGCTGTATCAGCGGCAAGCTTGGAGCTGTTGTTAATGTAACAAGCGAGCTGCGCGCAGACCATGCTCTGTTCAGTGAGAGCCAATCCCGGATTCTGCTAAGCGCTACGCCTGAGAAGGCGGCCGAGTTGAAAAGCTGGATCACTTCGCAGGGAGTACCGGTAACAGAACTTGGTAAAGTAGAAGGAAGCACACTTAACATCACAGTTAACGGCAATGCGGCAATAGCATCTCCGGTCGCAGGGCTAGAGAAAGTCTGGAAGGATGCGATTCCATGCTTGATGCAGTGAGAACGCCAAGCGGATTGTGGACTGGACGGTATTATAACGAAGGCA
>JARBUQ010000259.1 GCA_029239545.1 Paenibacillus sp. | reverse complement strand
AAACGACTTTTGGAGTTTTGCGAAGTAACAGGTCATTGAAAGCGAAATTTCCATATATTAACCAAAATGGCTGATCGATCCTGATGACCATCTTACCCCTTAACCATGCTCAACAAAAAACCTGACCCAGTATCGCAACGTGTGCTGCAAAAAGGTCAGGTTCAATCACTGCTATTCAATCACTGCGCATCCCGCTGTTTCTTCATTTCCAGCCTGCTTGGCACACCGGAACCTTGGCCTAGCAATTGACGGCCTGTGCTTAGGCGAAGCGCCAGCTTCGAGGCGAACAAGCCCAGTACCAGACCTCCGCACATATCAGTCAACCAGTGAATGCCTAAGTAGAAGATGGAGAATATAATGATGGCTGCGCTAATGGGCACGAATATTTTCCAGAATCGATTGTTGGATTTTCTAGCCAGCATAGCTAAGGTTACGGATAAGGAAGTGTGCAGGCTTGGAAAACAATTATCCAGTCCTGACAATGGTCGATACTCCGATTCGAAAGTAGGGAAGGCGTCGAGCATAAGGAATTTCACACTAGGTGTAAAAGCATGTACTTCGGTAACAGGGAAGAACAGATAAAATGGAATAGCGATCATGTAATTCAACATAATGGCGTAACATAGAGCATTGAACAGCTTCATTTGCTTCTGGTAGGTATACAGGAAAATTGAGGTAACCATCAGAGAAGTAAAAACGATAACATAAAAATAACTTAGAAAAAAAGTAAGTATATCGTTCTCGAAAAATCTCTGGAATACTTCGACGAAGTTGCCCTCAAGTTTGTGAATCTCCTGTGTGAAGTCGTTCAGATTATGCATATGGCTTTCAATAATTAACTCAAGTTTGTTGAAAAACAAAACCATTAACACAGCACAAAAATGAAACAAGTATTTACGGTTCGTAAATAAAACTTGCACAAACGTGCCCGCAGCATGGAAAGGTAGAAGTGGGCTTCTTTTTAATGAAAATACGAGTAGCAAATAGACGGTAATGGCGATGTATATGGATACTTGGGTCATCGAGTGTAGGACTAACATGATGCTTCCCCCTAAAAATGGAAAATAAGAACAGCTGAACTCAACTATTATAGCATAGGGGATGAAGAAGTGAAATGCATATTAAGTTGCATTGTTATTTCCGATTGACACCAACCATTCCGCCTAAAGCACCGCAAGCGAATGACAGTGCTAGTAAAGCAAAGGTCTGGGCGCCAAAATGAGCATCAAACCCGAGAAAGCCAGCTAACAGAATAATCACCCCATAAATTGCTCCAGCCAATCCACCATGATACCAGCCTTTCTGCTCGGCCCTTTTGCCGCTTCCCAAGCCACCAATTGCTGATGCGATTGCATGAATGATGTATACCCATGCAGAAAGAGACTGTTCCTTCATATCGGTCCAAGCGAGAAACATGGAAAGCACAACCATACCGATTAATAAGCAAACGGTTGCATTGACGAGTCCGGACAACAGAGGAGAAGTAATGCGCAAGCGGGGTACCTTAGTGATCGAATTCATAATAACGAACACCTCCGAATATTGAGTTCTATTTTCGCATCCGCACTGGGATCTGCGCGAGAGGCAAAAAAAGCTATGTCCTATTTGTATGGGCGGCTTGACCAAAATAGTACAAGGCAACGGGTTTCATACACACTCTTCCTGCCAATTATTGAACAGTTCCGATTGGTATGAGCAAGGTATGTCAGGGTCAGAATACCATTGAACCTAGATTTCGCACTTAACTTCCTAGGTTAGAAATCTAAGTGGAATCCAAAAGATCGGGGGGATGATGGTTGCTGTCCATGGAAACTACGACTATTTTTTTACGCACAGTGCTTATTTACTTTGTAGTGTTCATAACCTTGCGTATTATGGGTAAACGTGAGATTGGCAAGCTATCTGTGTTTGATCTGGTCATCTCCATTATGATTGCTGAAATTGCTGTGTTCGTTATTGAAGATCCTGAGCTTCCCCTCATGAATGGTTTGCTGCCGATGTCCACCCTTGTCGTTATTCAAATTCTGATCGCGTTTCTATCCCTGAAATCTCAAACCATTCGGAGCTGGTTCGATGGCAAGCCGAGCTTCATGATTGAGAATGGGAAGCTGAACCGGGAAGAGATGAGCAAGCAGCGGTATTCACTGGACGATCTGTTATTGCAGCTGAGAGAGAACAAAATTAACAATGTGGCGGATGTGGAATTCGCGATTCTGGAAACTTCGGGCAAGCTGAGCGTTGTAGAGAAGTCCAAGAACCCTCCAAGCAAGCCGGCAAAAGGTGAAGTCAGATTCAGTTATGAAGGACTGCCGATAACTTTAATTATGGATGGAAAAGTACAGGATACGAATCTGGAGAAGCTGGGTAAAACAAGGTTCTGGCTTAAAAATCAGCTGCAAGCAAAAGGAATCACGGATTTCAAGGATGTATTCTATTGCTCTGTTGACCATAAAGGCAAGCTCTATACGGATCTGAAGCGTAAAAAGTGAGGCAACGAACTGGTGTTGGCAGCAGTCAACGATCTCTGAAAAATTTGTTTATCCAAGGTACACGGCTCATATCTTCACGTCGGATCATGCCGAACAGAATCATGGCAGCCAGGTATACGAATGTGCCTGCAATACAGGAAGCAATAAACTTCAACAGCGTTAGGTCCGTCCACTGCATATACATGGCGAAGTGGCAGACCGCAGCCATAATGAACATGCCAATCCCGGATTTCAGGAAGTGAATGCTGTCCATCTTGAACTTTACGTGCCGGGCAACGCTGTTCCAATGCAGCAAGGTTACAAGAACGATATTGGCATTGATAGCTATAATCGCTCCTTGAATGCCCCACTGGGGCTTGGAGGCTAACCACACAATAAGCGACAGCTTAACGGCTGCGCCAATAAAAGTGTTTAACAGAGCGGTGCCAGGACGGTCCAATGCCTGGAGAGTTGCCTGCAGCGGACCTTGGAAATAAATGAACAAGGAGACAGGAGCCATCATCTTGAGCATTCGGGCGGCTTCAACATTACCGTACATATAGTAGCAGATAGGTTCAGCCAGCATGTACATCAGAACAGCAAAGGGAGCACCGGTGACCAAAGCCAGCCGGAGAGACTGATGCAAACGTTTGTGAATGGTTTTGATGTCGTTCTTGGCCGCAGCCTCTGATAAGGAGGGCACAAGCGAGACGGCCAGAGAGTACGTTAGTGCTCCTGGCAGCAGCAGAATAGGAATGACCATCCCCTGAAGGATACCGTATTGAGCGGTGGCGACTCCTGTAGCAATACCGGCAACGGCCAGACTCTGCGCAATCAGAATGGACTCAAGAAGATACGAGGTGGAACCTACAAGTCGACTGCCGGTTACTGGAATGGAGATTGTTAGAATACGTTTTAATTCTGAATGAGCTCGAGTTTGGGTAACAGAGGTCATCAAGGTTTGGGCACGACGTCGGATTGGATTGCGGTAGTGGTGATACAGCAGAACAACCATTCCGCACAGCTCTCCGAATACTACTCCACCCATAGCTCCGGCCGCGGCTTTCTCAATACCATATGGCAGCATGAAATAAGCGCCAAGAAGCATTGTGATTATGCGCATAACAGTTTCTACAATTTGGGAGACAGCTGAAGGAATCATATTCTGACGCCCTTGGAAGTAACCTCGGAATACGGAAGATATCGCTACGATAGGAAGGATAGGACTCATGCTCAGGAAGGTATCGTATACTCTTGGATCTGTAAGGAGCCGCGTTGTAATCCAGGGTGCTGCGGCCAGACAGAGAGCGGTGAAAACCACACTTAAGCTCACTGTAATGGTCAGAGAGGATTTGATAATTTGACGAATCCGCTTCTCATTTCCTTCGGACTCAGCTTCCGCTACCAGCTTGGCCACAGCGAGAGGAATTCCGCCCGTAATCAATGTAAGCACAACGATCATGAAGGGATATCCCATCTGATACAGCCCGACCCCTTCTGCTCCGATAACACGAGGCAGGGTGATGCGAGGCACGAAACCAAGAAGACGATTGATGATTCCTGCGGCGAGTAGAATAAGCGTTCCTTTTATAAACGATTGTTTCTTCAAGGCTGTATCTTCCCTCCATGGCGGCATGCTGATTTACTTATGACTATGCGCAAGGTGTCCAAGCTCATGCTAGGTTTTTTGCGGAAGCGGGCAATAGAACGGCAGGAAACGAAGCATAGTCAGCGAATAGTATAGGTATGCAGCGGCAAGGAGGAATGCTTGGTGAAGATGGAACGAAGCAATGAATGGATACTTCTCTACGAGCTGGATGACGAGAAAGGCCACACGATTCGCGAATTATGCGTAAGCAAGGCTGAGGAATTCCGGATGTTAGGGTATGAACAAGTAACGGGGCAAGATGTGTGGAATTGTGTTTGCGACAAATATCCGAAGACCGGCGATCCATTGTTGCACAAAATGGTGAATGATATATTATCCTTGAAGGTAACCTCTCTAATGAACTGGATGACAATGAGCGTGTACAAAGGAGCCCAATTCTGAGGAATGGGCTTTTTGTTTACAGCTAATCAGGGTGCGACTCGATTTGTGTAGATATTGTTCAAATTGACTCGAAATTTGCGTATCGCTATAATAGGAATATTGAGTATCGAAGGGAGTTTGTTTACATGGATTTGAAAAGGCTCGTGACATTCTTACTGATTATTGTAGTTTCCCTCGGAATCATTGGTGGGACAAGCCCTTACCTGTTGAAGCAAATCAACTTGGGTCTGGATTTGAAGGGCGGATTTGAGATTTTGTACGAGGCCGAGCCTACTGAACCGGGCAAAACAATTACCAGGGATTCTTTGGTCGAAACAGCCAAGAGTCTGGAGCAGCGTGCTAACAAGAGCGGCGTTGCTGAACCGGATGTTACGACTGAAGGGACGAATCGGATTCGTGCCAGGATAGCCGGGGTCGAGAATCAAGAGGAAGTAAGGCAATTGTTGAAAAAACCAGCCGAATTATCTTTTCGTGGACCCGACGGCACTAAAGAATTAGTCGGCAGCGACTTCGTAGCGGGTGGGGCTGAGATTGGATTCAGTAATACGAACCAGCCTGAGATTCATATCAAAATCAAAGAATCGGAAAAGTTCAGAAAAGTAACAGAGAAGCTATTAGGTAAGCCGCTTTCTATTTATCTGGATGAAGAAGAATTGTCTGCACCAATTGTTCAGGCTATTCTGAGCGACAGTGCGACGATCTCCGGCAACTACACTTATGAGGAAGCAAAGAAAATCAAGGATACAATTAATCTTGGCGCTCTCCCATTGAAACTGACTGAGAAGTATACCCAATCCGTTGGGGCTACACTGGGTCAGCAATCTCTGGACCAGACTGTAAGGGCGGCCATCATCGGATCAGTCATTATTCTGATCTTTATGATTATTTTCTACCGCATTCCGGGTCTAGTAGCATCTATAACATTAGTCACTTATACTTGGGCGGTTCTATTAGTATTCTACTTGATGAACGCCACAATCACATTGCCAGGTATTGCGGCCCTGGTTCTCGGTATAGGGATGGCAGTAGATGCCAACATTATTATGTACGAACGAATTAAGGAAGAAATTCGCAGCGGCAAGAGCTTGCTTTCATCGCTGAAGGCGGGTTCGAAGCATTCCTTCCGTACTATTATGGACGCCAATATTACGAACATTATCGCAGGTTTAGTATTATACTACATCGGAAATGGTGCGATTCGCGGATTTGCCTTAACGATGATTGTGAGTATTCTTATCAGTATCCTGACCAATGTTCTGTTCTCCCGTGTTCTGATTCATTTGTTGATTCGTTCCAATTTATTCAAGAAACCGAGCTATTACGGCGTGAAGGAGGATGAGATCCGTGTACTTTAAAGATTACAAGAAACGTTATGATTTTGTTAAACATCGGAACATCTACTTCAGCATATCAGCAGCCGTAACAGTGGTCGGGATTATCATGCTGTTCTTATTCAATCTCCATTATGGAGTAGATTTCAAGTCCGGGACGTCGATCGATCTGTCAGTTGGCAAATCTGTAACCCAAGAGGAAGCAGACAAGACGTTTGAAGAGGCTGGCCATCCGCCTGTTATTCGCACAGTAGGCGGGGAGAACAAGGATCGCATATCCGTCCGTTATGATGAGATTCTATCAGAAGCTGATGTCAAAACTGTGACCGAAGCGTTCATTGCCAAATACGGCTCTCAAGTGTCTACAGAGGTTAATATTGTAACACCGGACATGGCCAAAGAAATGGGCAAAAAAGCTTTGATTGCTGTGGCCATTGCGAGCTTAGGAATAAGCCTTTATGTTACGATCCGATTCGAATGGCGATTCGCTCTATCTGCGATTATCACAATTCTGTACGATGCCTTTTTCGTTATCGCGATATTCTCAATATTCCGATTTGAGGTAGATCTTCCTTTCGTAGCCGCAATTCTGACTACAATCGGTTATTCCATTAATGATAAAATCGTAATTCTTGACCGGATTCGCGAAAATATCCGCTTCGGCAAGATACGAACGGATCAAGAACTTGCAGATCTGGTTAATAAGAGCATATGGCAAACAATGGGGCGTTCGATTAATACGGTCGTCACCGTGCTCGTAGCTGCTTCTTGTCTGTACATCTTCGGCAGCGAATCTATCAAGCTGTTTGCCCTTGCCAAGATGATTGGGTTGGCAAGCGGAGTGTACTC
>JARBUQ010000258.1 GCA_029239545.1 Paenibacillus sp. | reverse complement strand
GGCCGTCTCGACACCCGTACTGCTTTTGACCGCATAGACGTACTCAACCCCGCCCAGCTCACGGAAGAACAACCCCTCAGGATCCACTCCCTGACTGCGTGCAAAGCCAAGAGCAGCCTTGCTCCAGTTTCCAGCTTCATCTTTAGCTATTTTGCGAGCAGGGCCTTTAACTTCCTCGCTGTAATCGGCCTGCTTGTCAGCCAGAGCCTTGACTACTACTGCAAGACGGCGTGGTGTCGCATACACAGCAACACCACCATGGGAAAGCCGGCTGCTCTCCAGCCACTTCTCGGTCTTATCCTTCAACTGTTCCATCGCTGCACGTACGAATCGGGCAGGTACTTCCTCAAGACCAATCTCAAGCAGCAAATCCTTAGTCATGGCTCACCACTCCTTTTTTCAGCATCGGGAATCCGAGCCTTTCTCTCTCTTGCAAATAGGTCGCCGCCACCGATCGGGCTAAATTCCGCACTCTCCCGATATATCCGGTACGCTCAGTCACACTGATCGCGCCTCGTGCATCGAGCAGATTGAAAGCATGGGAACACTTCAATACATAATCATATGCCGGGAAAACCAAGCTCTCCGCCATCGCCCGCTTAGCTTCTGCCTCATAAGTCGAGAATAGCTGGAACAACATCGCGCTGTCGGATACCTCGAACGTATATTTGGAATGCTCGAATTCTGCTTGTTTGAACACGTCCCCATAAGTTACGCCTGCAACCCACTCCAGGTCGAACACATTTTCCTTATCCTGAATATAGGAAGCCAACCGCTCCATCCCGTATGTGATCTCCACCGCGACCGGATGACAATCGATACCCCCAACCTGTTGGAAATAGGTGAACTGCGTAATTTCCATGCCGTCCAGCCACACTTCCCAGCCAAGTCCCCAAGCTCCGAGGGTCGGAGACTCCCAGTTATCCTCAACAAAACGAATATCATGCTTCAGAGGATCGATCCCGAGTCGACTCAGGCTTTCCAGATACAGCTCCTGAATATGATCCGGCGAAGGCTTCATAATAACTTGGAACTGGTGATGCTGATACAACCGATTCGGATTCTCCCCATAGCGGCCATCAGCCGGACGGCGGGACGGTTCCACATAGGCTACATTCCAAGGCTCCGGTCCGATCGCACGCAAGAAAGTCATAGGGTTCATCGTGCCTGCACCCTTCTCTGTGTCGTACGGCTGTACGATAATACAATTTTGCTCCGCCCAGAACTGCTGCAGAGTCAGCGTCATTTGCTGAAAGTTCATCTCGAGATCGCTCCTTCAAATGTTTATCATTCGGCGCATGTACGGTACGGTCGCAAGGATGAAGAAGCTTGAAACAGACAAAAAACTCCCGTCCCTACGTCAGCCGCCATGGCAGACATAGGGACGGGAGCCTGAGCTCTCGCGGTTCCACCCTACTTGGTCCCCCGTCAGGAGAACCCACTTTAACCAACCGTATCTCTCAGGAGTGCCATTTCGCTTGGGTACCGTCGCTCCGGGCTTGCACTGCCCCCGGCTCGCTTAAGATTCGCCGACGGTGACCGGCTACTTTCTCCATCATAGAGAATGTTTCATTATGCTCATATTTTAGCTGACAGGATACTCCTTGTCAAACTATTGACTTGACCATCTTAAGTTATCGAATTATGCCAACCGATTCAGAAACCGAAGTACTCTTTGGCATTATTATAGCTAACCGCTTGTACGATGCCGCCAAGCAGTTCTATGTCATCCGGTGCTTCACCGTTCTCCACCCAGCCTCCAATGAGGTTGCATAGAATTCGGCGGAAATACTCGTGTCTGGTGTAAGACAGGAAGCTCCGGGAATCCGTTAACATGCCTACAAAGCGGCTTAGAAGTCCCAGATTCGCCAGCGCATTCATTTGCTCCAGCATGCCGTCCTTCGTATCGTTGAACCACCATGCTGAGCCGAGCTGGATTTTGCCAGCGATCCCGCCGCCTTGGAAGCTTCCAATAATCGAGCCGAGCACATAGTTGTCTTTGGGATTCAAGGAGTACAGAATCGTCTTTGGCAAACCATTATGACGGTCTATGCCATCCAGCAGCTTGACGAGCGGATTAGCGACATCCCCGTCATTGATTGAATCGAATCCAACATCCGGGCCTAACCTTTCAAACATACGGGAGTTGTTGTTGCGATGTGCGCTTATATGCAGCTGCATAGTCCAACCAAGCTCTGAATACAATTTGCCCAGGAAGGTTAAGGTGTATGTTTTGTATTTTTTCTCTTCTTCTAGCGTGACCGCATTCCCCTCAAGCGCTTTTGCAAAAATCGCTGCAGCTTCTGCCAATGTAGTGTCGGAGTAAGCGACATAGTCAAGCGCATGATCAGATACGCGTCCGCCTACAGAGTGAAAGAAACGCACACGCGATTCAAGGGCCGCCAGAAGCTGATCATATTCGGTAATGGCCTGTCCGGAAACCTGCTCAAGCTTGTTCACCCATGGCAGGAATCCAGCTCTATTAATCTCCAGACCTTTGTCCGGCCTGAAGGAAGGCAGCACTTGTGTATCGAACCCTTCCAGCTCCTGAATCTTGATATGGTATTCCAGAGAATCCGTTGGATCATCGGTTGTGCAGATGACCTTTACGTTCGATTTGGTGATCAAATCGCGTGCTGCATATCCTCCTCCTTCGAGAAGACTGTTCACTTTATCCCATATAAGCGGAGCATTCTTCTCATTGATCAGATCAGAGATGCCAAAAAAGCGCTGCAGCTCCAGGTGAGACCAATGGTAGAGCGGATTACCAATCGTCATCGGCACTGTTTTGGCCCAAGCCTCGAACCGATCGTAATCTGTCGCCCCTTCTCCACCAGTAACCAACTTCTCCTCTACACCGTTGGCACGCAGAGCCCTCCACTTGTAATGATCGCCGTACAACCATGCCTCGGTAATATTTTTGAACGATTTGTTCTCATATATTTCTTGCGGGCTTAAGTGACAGTGATAGTCAATAATCGGCATTTCCTTGGCATAATCATGATACAGCTTGACCGCAGTTGCATTATCCAACAGAAAATTATCATCCAAAAACTTTTTCATTTTGCCAACTCCACCTTTTCCAGTTTTATTGTCAGCCAATCAGCAGGAGGATTTCCAGTATGGTATCTTGTGCTGCGGTTAGCTGCTTTCACTGCAAATAAGCTTCAATTTTCTCCAAATAAACTCCTCCTCAGAGGTATCTGTCCACACATCAAAATGCGGAAGCATGACTTCCCGCCAATTCTCGGGAGTATTCCGTGTTGTAAATGCTCCCTGTCCGGGACTGTCATCATACACAGCAGGCAGCTCCTGATAAGAAAAGATCCAAGAGTCCTCTACTCCAATCATATAGGTTTTGTTTTCACGAACCGGCTTCTCTTCTTGACGCTGATAATGGTAATAAATATAGCTGGCATACATGTCAGGCTTCAGTCTAGCGATACTGCCTATGCGCTGCTCTATAGGATTGCCTGTGCGCCAAGCATCATCTTCTCTCGGGGCAGCACTATGATAAATATCCATCAATCGGGAGGAGTAACGCATTTCTCCAGCTATCGGTCTTTCGACTAGAACTTCTTCCAGCTGTTGCGTCCAAGGGAAATCATCTACCTCGCGCTCGGACTCCAGATAGACGTACAGCTGCAAATTGAATTGATACAGAGCGAAAGTCAGAATACCATCCGCCTTTAGCTTGCTGCGCAGCTCATCTTTATCCTTCTCTAAACGCTGTTCAAAATGTACTTCTTGACCTGACCGGATTTGTGATGCAAACAAGAAACGCTTGATCATGACTCTTTTGCCCCCATATTCTCATTTATGGCCTTTTCCCATAGAGACATTCGCCCTTTATAGAGCTTTTTCCTGCCTTGACTCCACTTCCAGCTGCAGGAAATGAAAAAGCCTAAAGAAATCAGATATTGATTATCTGAGTTTCTTTAGGTGAATCGCCCGGCATTTCACTGCCCTACCTGACACGCTCAGCTGATCCTGCGAATCGCTTGTATTCGCTGGGCGTCAGATTGTAATATTTTTTGAAAACCCTGGAAAAATGAGCGTACTCCGCATAACCGACTTGCTCGGAAATTTCGTGAAGCTTGGCTGCAGGGTCGCTCATCAGCTGTCTGGCTTGCTGCAATCGGTACTCCGTCAAATAGTGAATAAAATTTTGCCCCGTCTCCGCCTTGAATACACGGCTCAAATACCAAGTGGAAATGCTGAGGTCGTCAGCCATATCCTGCAGCTTGAGATCCGGACGCCTATAATAAGTCTCCACATATTGAATCGCGCGATTGACGATCAGACCTGCTCCCCAGTTCCGTCTGACTCTGATATCCTCCAAACCAGCGAGCAGGAAATCTTCCAATACGTGCAAGTTGCGTTCCCCGTCTTCAGTGAATGCCAATTTGCCGTAATCCGCTCCGTGCCATTCTTCCCGCTGACGCAGCTCCTCGCCGAGCAGACCGGTGAATACCTCGTAATGTTCCCGCAACGATATCTGGCGGTCCTGCTCGTCCCGCATATGCTTATGCAGCAGAGCCATTTCACGCCGTACCTGATCGGCATCGAGCGCTGTCAACCCTTGGGCGACGCGTTGTGCCAGCTGTCTGCCGACAAGCAGCGAACGAATCCAGCTTCCCGTCGACCCTTCTCTCCTGCTCCAACGCTTATGAAAGCGCTCTAACGTTTGCATGAGCTCCGCGGGATCAACCGGCTTCAGCAAATAATCCGTAACTCCGAGACGCATCGCCCGTTTCGCGTAAGCGAATTCATCATATCCGGACAAGATGACGAAATCGATGGCTCGATGCCGCTGCTGCAGCTGCTCAATCAAGCTGAGGCCGTCCATGACCGGCATGCGTATGTCAGTGATGATGACTTGCGGCATCGTATGCTCCAGCATCGCCAAAGCCATTTGGCCGTCTTTCGCTTCGCCGACAATCCGAAACGTTTGTGCTGCCTCGGATTCAATAATTTTACGCAGGCTGAGACGAATGATCTTTTCATCTTCCACAATCATAACATCCATCATGCGGGCGCCCTCCGTTTACAGGTTTACTCTATCGTAACCGAAACTCCTGCTCCACTCCATACCCGTGTAATACTAATGTGTTCCAGCCGACAGGATAATCCAGCTGCTATTCCTTCAAAGAGCCCAGCATTGCGCCCTGTACAAAATATTTTTGCAGAAACGGATAAACGAGCAGAATCGGTACAGCAACGAACAGTGTAATGCCCGCTTTGACCATCTCCGGCGTTTGCAGCGCCATATCGAAGCCTTGCCCGCCCAGCGCGCCCTCATCTGTATTGACTACAAGTGAGCTGAGAATAATTTGCAGCGGTCTTTTCTCCGGATCACGGATATAGATCAATGCGTTGAAGTAGGCGTTCCATTGCCCAACCGCATGAAACAGCGCGATCGTCGCCAGCACCGGTTTGGACAGCGGGAGGACGATTCGTCCGAGAATCCCGTATTCGGTGCAGCCGTCCAGCTTGGCGGATTCGAACAGCTCTGTGGATATATTCTGAAAGAAGGTTTTCATAATAAAAATATAAAACGCACCTGTGGCCCCTGGAATCATCAGAGCCCATAGTGTATTTTCCATACCGAGCGAACGTACCGTCAAATAGCTGGGAATGAGCGGAATGGAGAAGATGAACGTCAGCAGCACACCCTGCAAAATATATTTGCGTCCTTTGAACGATTTTCTTGATAACGAGTACGACATCGTCGAGCTTAGCACAAGCGTAATGAGTGTACCGACAACCGTAATATAGATGGTGACCCCCAACGACTTCCACAGCGCCTTCATTTGCCATATTTCCTTGTACACATCGAACGATAAGCCTTTGGGCAGAAAATAAACCTGCTTGGCCGACACATACTGTCCGCTGCTAAGCGATATGGCGAGCAGATGAATCATCGGCGATATCATCGTTAGACTGACTGCGATCAGGATAAAGGCCAGAACAGCCTGAAACCACCGTTCATTTTTGTAACCCGGCATCGCCATCCTCCTTTCCTAGTAGATGCTTTCACCTGTTGTACGTTTGCTTAGCTGATTGAGTCCGACGACAAGCACGAGCCCGATGAGAGACTTGAACAGACCAATTGCCGTAGAGTAGCTGAACTGACTGCCCAGCAATCCGATCCGATACACATAAGTGTCGATAACCTCGCCTTTGTCGAACACGAGAGGATTCAGAAATACTAAGATTTGTTCCACATTAGCGTCCAGCGCACTGCTGATGCGCAGCAGGAACAGCACGACGATCGCCGGCATAATCGCTGGCAGGGTAATCGACCACATCCGCCGCCAACGCCCCGCTCCGTCCACCATCGCCGCTTCGTACAAGCTCGGATTGACGCCTGCCAGAGCAGCAAGGTAAATGATCATGCCCCAGCCTACTTCCTTCCAAATACCGGTCGAGATGATAATCGTCTTGAAATATTCCGACTTGCTTAAAAAATCAATCGGCCCCATGCCAGCCTGGTCGAGCAGCATATTAAAAAATCCGTTCATTGAAAGCAGGTTGATAAAAATACCGCCGACAATTACCCAGGACAAAAAATGCGGCAAATCGTAAGAAAACATCATTTCAAAATACTGCAAACCGACCCACGGGCTTTTCACGATGCCCAGGAACAAGCCGTAGTTTTTGAAAGCTATCACATTGCCGAGCATCGGCACATATTTGAAAATAATAAAATATAAAACACCAGGCAATACAATGATCCACAACGCCAGCGTATCACTTCTCAGCCGCTTGCCAATCACACGTCTTCCTCCCTTCCCTTCTCAGGAATTCGGGGGGACCGGCCGCTGCAACGCCGGCCTCCACCGACAATCTTATATTCCCGAGCTGTATGACGCAGCTTGTCGGAGCTTATTTACCGTAAAAAGATTTATGCCAATCGGTTGCTTCCTGGGTCAGCTTGTCGCCGCCACGTTTGTTCCATTCCGCGACAAAGCTGGTGAATGCGGCATCTACAGATTCCTTGCCCGTGACTGCCTTGGCAAACATGTCCATGAACAGCGTGCCTGTCGTTGTTGCTGCACGGAGCTCAGGCTTTTGCGCCAGCAGGTCGAACGTCGGCAAATAGACCGACTCGTCCTTGACTATGCTTTTCTTGGCCTTGTCGAGCGCTTCCTGAATAATGCCGCCGACCGGCGAAAGAGCGAGCACCTCGGCATCCTCGTAACCTACACCGCGAGGATTGTACAGCAACTGGAAGCGGTGCGTGTCCTTGAAGTCCAGTGTCGGAAACGGCTTGGGCACGTTATCGAACACCATTTTACCGCCGTCCTTGCGGAAGTTGACCCCTTCGATTCCAAAGTGGAAGAAATCCTGAACCTCGCGATTCGTATATACCCATTCAAAGTATTTGATGATCTCTTCCGGGTTTTTCGTCTTGCTCGGGATGACGTGAACGAAGTAGATACCAGGTTTGCCGCCGCGAATAAAGGCATCCCCTCTCGGCCCGCTCGGTGCAGGGGCAACTCCGATTTTGCTCGTGTCTTTCGTATCATCCGAAAAGCTCTTGCTCCATTGGCCATAGTTCGCCGCGTCGTGCATCCAGGCCGCGGCCTTGCCTGAGCGGATCATCCCGTCCCAATCGGCTGCTTTATTCGTGAACATATTCTGATTAACGTAACCCTTGTCGTACAATTGCTTCCAGAAGGAGACCGCTTCTTTCATCTGAGGCGTTATCATCGATGGAACGAACTTGCCATCCTGCATAACCCACATATTCGGATGTGCGCCGAACGAACCAAAGAACAGGTCGCTGTAGCTCATCTGCTCCCGGAACGCGAATCCAACTTCATCATTCTTGTCGCCGTTGCCGTTCATATCATTCGCTTTGACATATTCGAAGAACTTTATCCAGTCGTCGAGCGTTTTGGGCTCGCTCATGCCAGCCTGCGCCAGCCAATCCTTGCGATAGTAAATGACGCGTGTATCCGGGCTTGGCCACATAGCCGGTATCGCATAAATTTTGTCGTTCTTGGACACCTGCGGACTCTTCCACACGTCCTCCGGAATCGCTTTTTTCAAATTTGGCGCATACTTGTCGATCAACGCGGTCAAATCGTGGAAAGCTCCCTGATCCACAGCACCTGCATGAACCGGGGCATTAATATCCGTTGTACGCACGACATCCGGCAAATCACCAGCGGCAAAACGAAGTGCCAGGTGTTTGTTCGTCTCTTCACCGCCGGGCAGGAACTCGTAAGACAAATCGTAACCGGACAGCTTCTTCAGATGGTCGACATACTCATTCTTCTCGATTTGCTCGTAGGCAGCACTGTTAACAAGCAAAAAACTGATTTTCTTCGGTGCTTCCTGCTTGGCCGGACTAGTCCCCGTTGTGCTTCCCGGACTGCTTGACTGGCCTCCCGCCGGATCTGTAGGAGTTGTTGCGTCTTTGCCGCTGCAGGCCGACAAAATGCCCATCAAGGTGAGCACCAGCGCTCCCGAGCCAATTGTAGCCGCTTTCAATCGTCTGTTTTTCATTTCATGTAACACCCCTCCAACTTTAATAGGAATCAGAGAATACGCTCCCATTATATCGACTGCGTGTTTTTTTCAACATGATATATATTGCCGTCGTTGACCATGCTTGTCATGAATTCGTTTGAAACGCTCCTGCGGGTAGACGAATGAGTATGGCCGTCCCAACATTCGTGCTCTCTTCGATGTGAAGTCCATAAGTTTCACCGAATGTGAGACGGATTCTTCTGTGGACGTTCCACAACCCAACGCCCTGTATTGATGACGGAAGCTCTCCCGACAATGGAGATGAAATTGCGAATGCCTCATTGTAATGCTTGATTTGCTCCATTGACATCCCTTGACCGCCGTCAGCGATTCTTACGATGTAATCTTCTCCATTTCGCTCCCCTGTCACTTCAATCCATTCGGGGTCACGTCCCAGCTTCTCGTACCCGTGCAGGAAGGCATTCTCTACAAGCGGCTGGAGCGTCAGTCGCACACAGGCAACCGATCGCGCCGCATCCTCGTCCATCAGGATCACGGTGCGCAGCGTCTCGCATCGCTGTTGCAGAATGTTGCAGTACCAGCGAATATGCTTCGCCTCCTCCGCCAACGATACGATATGCTCATGATTGCTGACGCTGTACCGAAGCATCCTGGACAAGGAAAGCGCCATGCTGCTGATTGGCTTGTAGCCTTGGAGAATTGCGTGGGAATTGATCACTTCTAGCGTGTTGTACAGGAAGTGCGGATTGATTTGGGATTGCATAATTTGAATCATCGATTCCTTTTCCCTCATGCGAAGCTCCTTCTCCTTGTCCCTCGAAGCTTGCAGCTCTCCGATCAGTCTGCGGATTTCCGCCAGCAGATTGTTCAATCCGCGGTAGAGCTTGCCGATTTCGTCGCGACCCCGGCCGTCAATAGGAATTTTCACGTCCAGTCCGCCCCACTCTGCCTGATACATCAGCTTTTGCAAAAACATGATGCGGCGGGTCATCCTGTATGCGAACCCGCCAAGGACGATAAGTGCGAACCCGATCAGACATACAATCACCACCGTCGTGATCCGCTGCAGACTGAGCAGCTCCTCGCTTAGCACGGTGAGTGGAATTTCGTAGACGAGCGTCCATCCGGTGTAGTCCGAACGCTGCTGTACGATCAATTTTTTGCCATCTGGCCCGTTCTGGATAAATTCGAATACGTTCCCGCTCGATTGGCGAATGAGCGCAGGATCGACTTTCTTGCCGACC
>JARBUQ010000257.1 GCA_029239545.1 Paenibacillus sp. | reverse complement strand
GTATCAACCACGTTCCAATCCACACTGAATGTATCGCTCGGACTCGTATCACGCGACACATTCCGCAGATAATGAAACCCGCTGCCCATATAGTTGCGGCCATCCACATCATCAACCCTTACACCATAATCGACATTAGGACCTGCATACGTTCCTGTAGGTTGCTCCGTCATGATGAGGCCGTCAGTAGCAACGGTGCCTTCCGCTCCATGGAAGCTGAAATAATGGTCGCTCCCGCCCTTGACGCGGAAGAAATCGACGGCATACGAGGCTGAATTATAGACGGCGATCATAACCGTGGTTCGTCTGTACTGATCGATTTGCGGATATACATCGGAGGCCTCGACATCAATCAGCTTCACCCGCTCCGTATCGTCGAAATGCTTGGGCTCAGCCACCCAGTGATCTTCCTGCTTGCGCTTGTCGACTACAACTGTATTATGGCTAATTGTATTGTTGACCCATTGATGTCTGTGCTTGTCATTGCTGTCCGCGAATTCGGGATAGCCGAGGTCCGGGGCCAGGTCAAGTCCGAAGGCGTGCATGCCTAGATTCAGCGTATCGCGGTGTCCGTGGACGCTGTTGCGTCCGTAATACATCCAGTAATCGCGCAGCGTATCGCTCTCCAGATTCGCTTGATCCCGATCTGCACGGTCTTGCGCATTAAGCAGGCTCAGTTTGCGAACTCCCATCTTGTAGCTGCTCGACGCCGTATTCTTGCCTATTCCCTCGAATGTAATCTGATGCGTCCCTGCTGTCAGCGCGAGCGTGGCAATTGTCCCGAACAGTTCCGTTCGGTAACCGAAGAAGTCTACGTCTTTGACCGCTACCCCGTCGATATAAATACGATAACTTCCATAGCTGGTCGCTTTTAATGGAAGCAAATCCAGATCGTACACATCTGTCTGCGGCACTTGGAAGTTGAAAGTAATGGCTCCTCCGGAGCTGACCGCTTCCAATTGAACCGTTCCCGATTCCGCAAAAATTTTGTAAGCGGTGTTGTTGGCGGTAACGGCCAGTGACGGAAAATCGTACGTAAGCCCAAAATTGCTCTGAACGTTAACTCCATCCCTCAATGCTGTGAAACCATAACCGCTCAGATTGTCACTCTTTAGATTTAAGGGTCCGTTTACGTCAATTACATTGCTAATAAGATCGGCAATATCCTCAGGATTATTTGAGAATATATCCTTATGAATGCCGTCGGCGCGATTGAAATTAAGGAAATAAGCCATCTGAGCAAAAATAGGATCGCCAAACTTGTCATATGCTTTGATCATATCGGTCTTGCGAACATAAAGTAACGGATTGCCCGTAAAGCCCGAGTCTCCGATATTAGCCGTATAGGCTTCACTGAGCGTCAGCGGGATTAGACCCGAGAACAGCTTGCGGAACTTGACGTTCTGATACAGGTCCGCTTCCGGATACAGATCATATCCGTCCAATATGTCCGCGGTAATCTGATGCTGGGCCAACCATAGCGAGTTGTAGCCGGGGGCCGCTTCACTGCCGTTCCCGTCCCGGTCGACGTTGGATACCAGCGAGTTCAGAACATTGCCTCCCGTCGTTCGATATGGGTTCGTCAACAACCCACCCGTCTGGAATACGAAGTCCAGCCAATCCCGTGTGGATGGCAGGGTGTCATACACGACGGCTGCCATCGCCAGGGTGCTCTGATGCATACCGTCATTGCCGCGAATATCGGCTGCCCGAACTGCCGGATAGATTTGTTTTATTATCCCGTCTTCAATGTTTCGTCTGACAGCCGCTCCCGTATTCTTGGCATTAATCATACGATACTGCTGCGACTTGGCGCTCAGGAACGTGATAATCTGCGAGTCGCCCATTGCCGGATAAAAGGCATCGTAGGCGCTGATGAAATCTTTGACCAGCGCAGCTTCCCATATTGCCCCTACCGCTTTGCCTCGCCCCGTGCCTCCATGCGAATTCAGATACAACGTTCTGTTGAATGCCGAGATGTCCAGCTCGGGGTACACATCCGCAATTCGATCCAACAGGACCGCTCCGGCTCGTGCATATTTCATGTCCCCTGTATATAAGTAAGCATCTCGAAATGCTTTCAGCCCATCCTGGATGAACCCTGTCGAATACCAAAGAAACCAATGGACATAGTAAGCGACAAAGGTGTAACGCTTGCCTTGGTCATCTACCCACCCGAATCCATCGTCTACCCCCCAAGTCGGCCCCTTCTCTGGATACAGCGTATTAACAAGCAGTCCCCTGTCAGCCAGCTCCGGTTGGAATATGCCGTGATCATCCAGTCCACTTGCATAATAAGCTCCAAAGTCATTAGTCGGAAATTTGTAACCGCTGCTAGGATCAACGATTTTCCATGGATCTCCCAGCGGATCCGCCGTGTACGGGTAATTGCCGTATTGATCAATGTCCCTCCCGGTAATCGGGCTTCCCATCTGCTGGTTAACCCCATAGCTGCGTGGAAGTGTCTGGGCAGGCACGGAATTCCATATGAATTCCAATCCGTTCGTCAAGTAATGATCCGCTTTCGACACGGCATCATCAAGCATTGTCTCCGCCCAGTCATACTGCTGCACATTGGTCCTCGCCGCCGTGATCTTGTCAGGAGTGTACAGCGTTGATCTTGTCTTGCTGTTGGTGAACGCACTTGTCCTCTGGATAGAGGCATCGTCAAAGTAGGCGACACCCGCCTGATCCCGGCCGACCCCAACCCGGAGACTGACATAAGCACCATTAGCTGGCGCCGTTACTTTCGCCGTCAACGACTCCCAAGTGTTCTGTGTGGATCCTTCTGCTGTAGAGGTTCGAAGCAGATTCAGATTCGCATCCCATACTTCCAGCCTTAGCTCAGCGAAGCCCGATGCCGAATTAGCATAAACCTTCGCGGAATAATCTGCTCCCCCGTCGATCGGAATCAGATGACTGCGAAGTCCGGCTTGATCGTTCGCTCCACCGTCCGTAATCTTGACACTATTCTCGCCACTGTGTACGGGAGCAGAGGTTATGTCGATCGTCCCATCCACTTCATTCCAATACCTCGGTTTGCCGCCTGTCAACAATTCGAATGTGCCGTTCAGCAAGTTCGGATTCGAACTGGTGATCACTGCCCCGAAGGAGGCGTCGTCGAAATAAGCGGTACCTATATTGGAACCGTGCAAATAAAACCGCAGCCTTGCCTTGACGGCCCCTTCCGGAGCCGTTCCGACAACTTTGATTTGCTCCCATTTATTCAATGTCGTATTGCTCCCTATCAGGATCGGTAAAATATAGTTATTGCTGGCATCCAGAAATTCCAGATAGAGCTGTGACGATCCTTGCGTATTATACGAGTAAACACTGGCTTCATACTGCACTCCAGGCACGATCGATATTCCGACGCTTCTCACGGCAGCAGACAGCGTTGAGCTGGAATCGACCATCTTCACACTCTTAGCTCCTCCATGCGCTTTCTCCTCTACAGAGGTCGCCGTTCCTCCTACTGATGACCATTGGCTCGGCATTGTTCCGGTTACCTGCTCCAGATCGCCATTTAACAAAGGGATCAATTCCGGCAACAAACGAAAAGAAGCATCATCAAAATAAGCCGTTCCAACATTCGTCTGATGAAGGTACAGCCTTAAGCTGACCTCTGTCGCCAATGCAGGTGTTTGCCCATACACCTTGATTTCTTCCCAATGGTTCAAGCCTGTATGACTGGAGTAATGGTACCCCAGCGAGTTGCCGCTTGCGTCCCAGAACTCCACAAAAAGAGCGGAAGTTCCCTGTAGATTATAGGAGAAGACCGAAGCCTCGTAGTCCTTCCCCGCAGTAACGGACATATTCGCACTTCTCAGCCGGGTCGTGGTGGTATTGCTCGGATCAGTCAGCTTCACGCTCTTGGAGCCGGTATGAACCTGCTCCTCAGAGGATACCGCAGATCCGCTCGTTACTGTCCACTCCAGCGGTTTGCCTAATGCGGTCTCCTCGAAACCCGCATTAGGCAGATTAGAGCCAGCAGCCGACACTGGCTGGATTAAGAACCGAACAGAGTCTACAGGAAACAGCGAAATCAACAGCAGCAAGGTCAATAAGATGGCAATCTTGCTTCTTGCAGCCGTGCGCAAGCAAGTTCTCATTTTTACACCAATCCTTTTTAATTGTACTGATATGATTTCGTCTAATTGCCCGTGCCGCTCCCTTTATCCAGTTGCCAGTATTCAGACCCATCCTGTCTACTCTTACTTCTTGGTCTGGATCTGTTTATCCACCTGCTCAGCAGCATCGCGAAGCGCTGTATTCACATCCTTCTCACCAAGCATAATGCTGTCAAACGCGCTCTGGAATGCATTTTGGGCCACAGCTGCGTAAGGCGTATAGTTCATAGGATCAGATGGCTTCTTTGGGAACATCGCTTCCACATTTTTGCCTTTGAACTTGGGCATATCCTGCCCATACTGTTTTTTGATTTCCGCTTTGTTCAACACGGTCGCGAAGCCTGAACGATTGTGAGGAATCTGGAATTCTTCCGAGGTCAGGAAGGCTATAATGTCGAATGCGGTTTCTTTTTGCTGGCTAATAGAAGTTACATACCAATAATTCGGGTACGCCTGAGTACCGACACCAGGTTTATCCTTAAAGGAGGGAACCGAAACCACATCCCAATTCATCGTCTCCGGTGGGGTTCCACCGCTATAGTTCGTATACATGGCTACGCGGGATTCTTTCTCAAAGAACGCCCTGCCTTTGGCCACATCCAACTCATCCTTGGTGTATTTGAAGCCGCTTGCCTTGTATATGTCCACTATGCTCTGCATGAATTGCTTCCACGGCTCCGATGTGAAATTCGATTTCATCGTCTTCGGATCAACAGGATCAAGTCCCATCTGGTTCGTCGCCATCTGAGCTCCTGCCGACGTGACATAACCGAAATATTGGATGCCTCCATCGATACGTGTCATTGATTTGGACAGCTGAGCCAGCTCATCCCAGCTCATTCCCTCTTTCGGGTACGGCTGCCCGAACTTGTCGAACAGATCCTTATTATAGAAAAGACCTGATGTGGCGTTCCATACCGGCAGCCCATAAATCTTCCCATTGCCGATCTTCTTCTGAAGCTCGACCATTGTAGGCTCCAGACTATCCAGCTTGTACCCCTTGGTTTTAATCAGTTCGCTCAAATCATACTGCAGACCAAAGTCTAATACATGTGAATAAACGGTCCCGATGGATCCAAACTGGATGTCTATCGGTGTTTTGGCTGCGACCACATCCTTCACAGGCCCCAATATGAAGTTAACGGTGACATGGGGGAACTTTTTCTTGATAGCATCCCCGTACTGCTTATTGAACGCTTCCACCGTCATGTTCGTATTGCTCATAATCGTAATATCCACCGGCTGAGGCTTGGCAGTAGGCTGAGGCGTTCCTGTCGGCTGACTGCTCACTGTTGGAGCGGCACTTGGTTCTCCTGACTTCGTCTCTGGCTCCTTCTGATCAGCTCCACATGCTGTCACGGTGAGCAGCACCAGCATCATAATCAGACACCTTACTTGGCTCATCATTTTTCCTTTCATTTTGAAACCCCTTTCATTCTTTAGTTGAGTTGCCTTTTTACAGTCACTTTGAGTTGGTAATTCCTTGGGGAGTGTCTTATAATGACTGCATAACAAGATTATAGATGGAAGGCAGTAATAGTTGTATGTCTGGATTTGTCGGTTTTATATCGATTTTTGTTTACTAAGGAGCGTTCCTGCTTATGTACGATGAAGCCATCCTTTATCAGAACAACATGCTGGGCATTAAAATTTTTGAACATATGAAAATCAAGGAACCTCTCCTTAGAAAATGGCACTACCATCGGGAGCTCGAATTATTGTGTATTCTGGAAGGCGCTATGGAAATGCGTATCCAAGAGCAGGTCTATCCCCTTCACGCCGGTGATGTGCTGCTTATAGGCTCCTCCCAGCCTCATGCCACTTGGTCCGTGCTTTCAGACAAGGTCGTTTATGTCATTCTTCATTTTGATTTGCATGTGTACTCCGACCCTTTTGTCATGCTCTATTATAGAATTTTTCATGAAGTTGACGGGCCGCTCAGTCGTTACAACAACCTTTTTCAGGGCAATGATGACTTAAAAAAAGAGATAGGCAGCACCATTCTAAGCATCTATCGAGAGATGGACAGCAGACGAAGAGGCTACGAATTCGCCATCAGCCTTCATATCAAACATTTGCTGCTGACCATCCTTCGCTGCGAGCAGGACGAGTCACGCGATCATTACGACCTCCCTTTCGCGTACAAGCTGCATTCGGTGTTCGATTATGTGGAGCGTCATTTATCCGACAAAATCGATATGGAAATAATCAGCAAGATGACCAATATGAGCTATCACTATTTTTCGAAATTTTTCAAAAAAACGATCGGAGTCTCGTTCGTCGAATTCGTGAATATACAGCGAATCAAGAAGGCCGAACGGCTGCTGCTGACTGAAAACTCGAATATTACAGAAATCGCATTGAGCGTGGGGATCTCCAATATGACGCATTTCTACGATCTGTTCAAACGTTACAATCACTGTTCGCCCAAAGAATATGTGCGCAGGCTATCGAAATGAACATGAATATTTCGGTGCAACTGAGCCGCTTGGTTAATAAGAAAAACCTGGCCAATGGCCAGGTCCTTGGTCGTTGAGTTCAGTTAGGCGGGTGGGGAGGACAGAAAGGTGGGCTACGATTGCTGTTGTGCTTG
>JARBUQ010000256.1 GCA_029239545.1 Paenibacillus sp. | reverse complement strand
TCACACTACAGGAGATAATGAACGATTTATTCATCTCATTTCCACCTTTTTGAATCAAACATTTGATTTGTACTTGAAGTTAGTTTAGCAAGCCGATGCGGACACACGTTCCGTCCCTCCAAAACCACTGTTTTTGACCTGCACGCGGACACTCTTTAGTTTGCTTGCAATACAGACAATACCAGGCCTCCATGGGGAGACCTGGTATTGCCAACCAACAAAAACCTCTTCAGCATTGAATGCTGCTTCCTACTGTACAGGCAGCTTGCGCAGCGTCGTGCGCCAGCTTACAACATGGGAAGCCCCGGCCAGCGGCGCTTCAAGTAGAATGCGCAGCTGAGCGGATACCCCGCTGACTGACAGCAGCGAGCGCTCAAGCCTCATGTTCATGTCTGCGGCAGCCTCGCACTCCAGCGTATAGCGTTTGCCGGCGAACGTCAGCGTAAGGCGCTGAGCGCTTTCCTTGCGAATATGAAGCGCGTGCTCGCCATCGTGAACAAGGAGAGAGATGACATGCTCGCAGGAGCGGAACGAGTGCTTCAGAGCAAGCTCATAATCCCAGGCGAAACCATTCTCGAGCAGTTGAATCGTCTTGGCGCAGCGCAGCTGCTCATCTTCATGAACAAGCTGGAAGCCGTCCGGGATAGATGCAAGATCAGCGTTTACCATGGAGTCAGGATATACCAAATGATCTGATTCGTCTGTCTCCATCACTCCTCCATCTCCTGCTGCTTCACCCCCGCTCAGCAGATAGCCCTCCCAGACTCCGTCCTGAACGTGACTCTTTCTGCTCTGCTGATGGCCGGTCAAGCGCGGCTCTGCCAGAGGAAGCTTGCTTCCGGCTAACCGATAATGGAAGCCTTGCATCGCAGGGGCATATTGCCGGTTGTGCATGCGCAGCGTGCAGCCGAAGAAGTCATCTCCGCGTCTGATGAAGGCATATCCGCTTGCTGTGTCCACATAACTGCTGTTCACAGACAGATGTAGGTCTGCTTGCACGATTAGCCCGCGTTCCAGAAGCAGACTGGCGGTTGCGAGTCCGGTTAGCCCTAACAAATTATACATATTCAGATGAGTATACGATTCGTATCCCGCTCTTAGAGAGTGCGGCAACGTGTTAGGTGTGCATCCCAGACTGCCATCACGATGTCGGTAGGGAAGCCAATATTTAATGATTCGGTCCAGCATGCTCTCATCCTGCATGCCGGAATAAACGTATAAAGTTGCGAATGCGCCCCATGTAAATGTCTGATGGCTGCTTCGCTCCACCATGGCGAATGTACCGTCTGATGAGATCGTATTATTCAGCCATCCTAAGCCATTCGATATGAGCTGTTGCGCTCCAGCAAGCAGGGGAGCATGCGATTGTTTCCATTCCGGCATCACACTGATGGTGCTGGTCAGAATAAAACATGTGAACGCATGGTAGGCAATAGGCATGCCATCATGCTCCGCCAGCTCGCTGATCTCATCGTTGATAAAGCCGGATTCCAACTGAGCATGTTTAATGAATGCCAAGCGTCTGCGGAGATGCTCAATATCAGCCTTGCGATAGTCCAGTGCTTCCAATAACAGCTCAGTGCCCCACTGCAGAGCAGCGCAGTTCGTATTAACGATGAGGCAATCATCCTCATATGCGGCCATGAAGGCACCGTATTGCTGTGCTGCTTCTTCCTTGTCTTGACCATCCAGGAAAGTGATGGCCATCAGGCTGTAATGGATGAGGAAGACGCGGCAGAAAGGACTGACCGTTCGGTCCTGCAGCAGAACAACCGAGCGGTCAAGTGCTGCTCGGAGCAGCCGGAGGACAGAAGCGTCCCCCGAGTTCCGGTACACGGCCGCGAACAAAACGGCCGCATTAGCAGGTGCATAATTCTCACTGTATATCGTTTCGTAAGGGTGGAAGAACGAGCCGTCCTCCGCTAACCAGTCCGCTGCAACAGGGACGAAGTCAGCCAATATCGCTTGAATCTGTGAGATAGCAGAGCTTCTCTCCGGATGGTCGGAAGCTTGTGTTGATCCAGATGTCATAATAGCGGGTTCTCCTTCAGCGGAATATCGAACGCTTATTTGGCAGCCGCAGCTTCTTTTATACCGTCATTAACTTCTTTAATAATTTGCGCGCCTCCGCGATCCTTCCACTCCTGGATCATTTTATCCCAGTCTGTAATTGGGCGTTGGCCGGAAATCATCTTGGTTTGCTCGCCGATCAAATATTTATCCAGCTCTGCACCTTTTTGTGCCTGTGTATCGGAGTAAACCGTGTAGGATGGATCATTGTAAGGCGTCTTGTTGTATTTCTTCTCCATATCCTCGATGGTTGCAATGAATTTCTGCATCTCAGGTGAAGTGTAAGACGCTTTGGAATATTCGTTGGCCTCATTGTTCGGTGACCAAGGCTTCCAGAATTCATGACGCTGCAGCATGTACTGAATTGGTGTGCTTGATTCTTGCCCGGCTTTCGGTATCGCCAATCCATTCTTCATCTCGTAGCCTACCCCTTCGCCGCCCATCATCCAGTTGAACTGCTCATTTTGCGGGGTGCGGTCCTTCAGAGGAATGAATTTGCGTCCGTAATCAAGAATTTCCAGAATTTTCTTAACCTTGTCCGGCTCACTCTTCAGCTTGGCGGATAAAGTTGTAAGTCCGAAGAACCCGCGGGCATTCGGATTTCCCTGAGAACCGTCAGGAGCTACGAAGAACGGAATAGGAGCTACAACTGCAGTCGGATTCACCTTCAGCAAGCCTGTGTAATATTCTTCGACCATACCGGTTGGTGTGCCAATGAATATGCCTGCTTTACCCGAGTAAAATTCCTTGTTCGTGGAGGCCCAGTTCAAGACGGCAAAATCTTTTGTAACTGCGCCTTCCTTGTATGCTTTGGCCAAAGTTTCGATCACTTCCATACGGCCTTTGCCAATCATCCCGGGAATCAAATTCCCGCTGCTGTCCTTGTGATACCAGGCAGGCGACCAATAAGCACCCATAGCATGAGTCGGAGAGATGTTCTCGCCGAGTACGAAACCATACGTGTCGGCTTTGCCGTTTCCGTCCGGATCGTTTTTGGTGAAAGCAATAGCTACATCAAGCAGCTCTTTGTAATTGGTCGGCATCTTCAAGCCCAGCTTATCCAGCCAATCCTGACGAATCGTGCCGGAGAACGTGTAAGTTGGGGCATACATAGGGATGCTGTAAATTTTGCCGTTGACACGGAATTGGTCATAGATGGATTTGGGAACGGCCTTGAACGTTTCGTATTGATTCAAATAGTCATCAAGCGGGAGGAATGCACCTTGCTTCGCCCATTTGTAATAATTGGAATCAAGATCCTTGATCGCTACTACATCCGGCATATCGCCTGAGGCCATAATAACGTTCAGCTTTTCTTTATAGTCAGATTGCAGGATGAATTGGGATTTGATGTTCGCGTTGAACTTTTGCTTGACCGCGTCAACGCCTTTACCAGTTGGGTCAGGAAATATCGTATAGGCAAAATTCATAAAGCCGATATCATAAGTTTTATTATCTGTTTTTGTACCTGAATCACTTGGCTTGGGCTGTGTGCTTGGATCGGTTGTCGTGCTGTCCTTCGAACAAGCAGCAATAACCGTAGTAAGTGCAATCACTGCTGTAACCTTAACCATCCATGAGCTCTTCATTCGTTGGCACCTCCAAATTTGTATGAACAACTTCTTCTTTCCTTGTGAAAAACAGGTCCCCTCAGTATACATGAAAACACGGTGGACGAACCATTCCTGAAGAAAGGCTCTATCCCTTCACTGAACCAATCATCACCCCTTTGGCAAAGTGCTTTTGCAGAAACGGATATAGGATTAAGATCGGGACGGTTGCAAGTAGAATCGCAGCCATCTGGATCGTTTCCGCTGGAGGCGGGTCGGAGAGCACCTGCTCGGTCATAGTGAGCGAGCTCGTATCGTTGACTACCACAATTTGCCGGAGCAGCACTTGGATCGGCCATAACTTCGGATTGCTGATGTAGAGAATACCCGAGAAATAGGCATTCCAGTGAGAGACGGCGTAGAATAAGCCGAAAGTTGCCAATGCCGGCTTGGACAGCGGCAGGATAATGCGTCCGAATACGGTAAAGGGGCCAGCCCCGTCAATAAGCGCAGCTTCATTAAGCTCCTCTGGAATGCTCTTGAAAAATTGCGAGAACACGATAAGGTTCCAAGGGCTGATGAGTACAGGGATGATAAGCGCCCAAACTGAGTTCAGCAAACCAGTTGCTTTTACGATCAGATAGGTAGGAATAATTCCCGCACTGAACAGGAAGGTGAAGAGCACCATGAATAGAAACACCTTGCGTCCATAAAATTTGCGCGACAGACCATAAGCCATCGTGGTTGTAAAAGCCAAATTGAGCAGGGTGCCTACCACCGTGATGTAAGCTGTGATGCCAACCGATTTTACGAATCGATCATTTGATAAAATGTATTGGTAGGCGCTTGTCACCCAACGCTCCGGCCACAGTATGAACGTGCGGCGCAAGTATTCTTCCATAGAGGAGAAGGAGATTGAGAATATATAAACAAACGGGATAATCATAGCGGCCGCTACCAGGAGGAGGATAATTAAGATCACTCCATCTGCGATTCGATCCAGCCAAGTACGGTGATGCATGTGAATTCCTCCTTAAGCATGATCCAAGCATAAATCGTATCTAGTAGATTCCATCTTCCCCGAAGCGTTTGGCCAATCGGTTCGCTGACACGACCAGTATGAGCCCGACCACAGATTTGAAAAGACCAACTGCAGTGGCGAAGCTGAAGTCTGATTGCAGAATCCCTTTGTAATACACATAAGTGTCCAGTACATTGCCTACTTCCTCCACATAGGGATTCAGCATGAGGAAGATTTGCTCGAATCCGTTATCCAGCACCGTCCCGAGTCTCAGAATGAGTAAAATAATGATCGTGCTGCGGATGGCGGGCAATGTAATATGCCACACTCTGCGCCAGCGTCCGGCTCCGTCCACAATGGATGCTTCATATAACTCCGGATTCACTCCTGCAATTGCAGCGAGAAATACGATCGTGCCCCATCCGGCTTCCTTCCATATAATTTCGAGCACAAGAAGCGGCTTGAACAACCATGGAAGCTGCAGGAATTGCACGGACTCCCAGCCGAATAGATGTTCAGTCAGGTTGTTGACTAACCCGTCACTTCTTAAGAAAATCGTCACGAGCCCAATGACCACGACCCATGACAGGAAGTGGGGCAAGTAAATAAACGACTGCAGCAATCTTTTGACCCATTCATGACGAACCTCATTGAGCATAAGCGCGAGCAAGATGGGTACCGGGAAAGCAAATGCGATTTGCAGGAACGAGAGGGTTAGGGTATTGATGAGAACCTGCACGACCTCCGGATTTTCGAAGATTCGCTTGAAGTGATCGAATCCGACCCAATCGCTGTGTAAGAACCCCTGGAATGGACTGTAATCCTGAAAGGCGATAATCGAACCGAGCAGTGGAACATACTTGTAAATTAGAAAAAACAATGTTCCCGGAAGTACAAATGCGTACATATAGCGGCTGTTCCACAGCTTGCGGCCGATGGAGTTGTTATTCCGCCTTTTCACATGCTGAGCCGTTGAAGGTTCTGGAATGCGTTTTGTAAGCGATGCCATTTACGGCCCTCCTTATGAATGGGTTGTAGCCTCATGATAGACAGGGTAAGCAATAACAGTAAACAATCCATTTTTATCAAGTGCTGCGCAAATAAAGATCGCTCTCTGCAAATAGGGATACATGTCCTGTCGGCATTAGAAAGGGAAACCCGATAAGTGTTTAGGCAGCAGGGTTTAAGGATGCTTAGATAGGAGGCGGGATAGCCAGAAGTTTGAATCGAGGTGTCGGAAGGCAGCAACAAAGAACCTCTGGAGCAATCTCTGCTCCAGAGGTTCTTTGTCGTTATCATTTACAAGGCATCAGGCATAATCGCCTGATTCGAAGAGCGTGCGGATTCCCGATATTGTCCCGGTGATTTGCCAGTGCATTGTTTGAATGCCCGAGAGAAGTTCTGGGTATTCGTGTACTGCAATCGCTCGGCTATGTCCTTGATCGGCATACTGGAATGAGCAAGCCATTCCTTGGCCTTGGACATCCGGTGTTCCATCACGTAATCGATGAAGTTATGATGCATCTCTTCCTTGAAGATTCGGCTGAGCTGTGAAGCTGACAATCCGCATCTTCGCGCGGCTTCCTGAAGGGAGCATTCCTGCTCTGAATGCTCATGGATGTAGGTGATCACCTGCTGTATAAGCTTGGTTTGCTGGGAGACGTTCAAGCGTTCATGACGGGATCGGAAGGCAGGGAAGAATTCCTCCAGGAACCAATTCCTTACCTCATCCAGCGACTCAGCATTCTGAATGCGGCTGTAAGCGGTCAAGCTGAGCAGTTCCGATAAATCCCAGCCTAGCTGCTCGATGCAATGATCAATCTCAGCGAGCAGGTTTGTGAAGATGCCAATCACAGACTTGGCCGCTGGAGCGGCGAGCGGCAGCTCTTGAATCATCAGATTGAACTCGGTTATGGCTTCGTCCGTCATTCCTTCAGCGATTAGCTTAACAATTGCCTTTTGACGCTTGACCATTGCTCGGGTCGATTGCTGAACGACAACCAGCTGCTCCGCAGCGGTCGGCGTTACCATAATGTCACTGCCGAGCAGCAGGCGGGATTGGAGCAGCTCCAGCGCTTCTTCATACGCATCCTGAATATTGCGGTAATGATAGTAGGGCTTGCTGATGGAAGCCGTGAC
>JARBUQ010000004.1 GCA_029239545.1 Paenibacillus sp. | reverse complement strand
AGGGATGCTCGACTTATACGAGTATCTCGACCTTCGGAGGCCCCAATCGGCGAGAGATGCTCGACTTATTCGAGTATCTCGGCCTTCGGAGGGCCTAATCGGCGAGAGATGCTCGACTTTTTCGAGTATCTCAACCTTCGGAGGCCCCAATCGGCGAGAGATGCTCGACTTTTTCGAGTATCTCCGCCTTCGGAGGGTACATACGGCAGTAGCTGAGTAGTAACGCTTTGCCCTACTATTCAAATCAGCTGCGATTTTTCACAGGGATTAGTTGGGTTTGTTTTATTAACAGTTTACTTTGATAAAGTAGAAGGAGTGCAAAAGCGATAGCATCCCGATTAAGTAAATGAGTGCTCAGCCCAATAGCTGGGGGAAAGATTTACGGGGAAATAAGGGTTGTCCAAACTTTAGACACATTACGTTGATAATGATTCTTATTATTATTGATACGATCTGGATTAGGGTGTTATACTTAGGGTGCTTTAGCTGGTTTTATTCAAGGAGGATATGAGGAGACATGAAGAAGCTGGTAGCTATTCCGGCATTGATGCTGGCCTTTGCCCTGAGCGCACTGTTCGGTGTGATCGTTGAGGTGCCTGATGCGCATGCGATTACCAAGCTTACTGACGGAAATTATACGGTTGAGTATACGGTTAAGAAACCAGATGATGAGTCCGTCTCCATAGCAAATGATTACTTTGAAAAGCCGGCACAAGTGACCTTGGAGAATGGACGAGCAACGGTGCAAATTCAACTGAACCATAGCGCATGGATTACGTTGTTCCAGGTTCCGCAGGGGAGTACATATGCCGACGCCAAAGTGATCAGCAGCGATGCTGCCGCTGATACGAGAGTGGTGCGTTTTGAAGTTGAGGATTTGTTCACGCCTCCGGCTGTGAAAATGCACGTAGCCGTCAAATCACTCGGCTACGACCACGATTACACGGTTCGCCTCGTATTTGATGCGAACAAGGTCCAGGCCGCGCAGCCTGCGGCAACGGCTGCGCCGGCTGAAACAGCCGCGCCGACAGCCAGCATAGGCGCGAGCAACGCCCCCGCGCCGACCGCTAGCGCAGGCGCGAGCAGCACCCCCGCGCCGACCGCTAGCGCAGGCGCGAGCAGCACCCCCGCGCCAACCGCTAGCGCAGGCGCGAGCAACGCCCCCGCGCCGACTGCTAGCGCAGGCGCGAGCAGCACCCTCGCGCCAACTGCTAGCGCAGGCGCGAGCAACACAGCCGCGCCGACTGCTAGCGCAGGCGCGAGCAACACAGCCGCGCCGACTGCTAGCGCAGGCGCGAGCAACACACCTCCCGCGCTGGCCGCGGGAGGCGAGAGCGAGCCTGGATCAGGCTCGCTGAGGTACGGGATCGCAATCGCGATTGCGATCGTATTAATCGCGGCGGTAGTAACGCCGCTCGTCCTGCGCCGCAAGCGCTAGGCGCAAGCAACCAACAAATAGAAACAAGAAGGAGAAATGTTTCCCGTGAAGAATGCTGTAGTTAGAATGGTATCGATCTTATGTGCCGTAATCCTGCTTATATCGGCAACCCCAGTATTTGCTGCTGAAACAGCGAATGGCAATCATGAATATTCCGTTAATTTCTCAGTGCTCAAAGATAATACAGAAGAAGTATCCGCAATGGATGAATATACGGAGAAACCAGCCAAGGTTACAGTAGAACAAGGCCAAGGCTACGTATACCTTACATTGAAAAAGGCTTCCTGGATATCCAGCTTCCAAGTCGACAGCAATGGTGTCTATGGCAATCCTGAGGACGTAAGTGTTGATACAGAGGCCGATAAGAAAGTGGTGCGGTTCCCGGTAACCGATGTAACCGCCAAAGTAAATGCACATATTGTCGTGGACGTTCCAGCTATTAACTACCACGGTGATTATAAAGTCCAGATCAAATTCGATACTACTGGCATGCCAGGGCATTCCAACGAAACGACAAACCCGACAGAGCCTGCTCCAACAACACCAACACAGCCTGCTCCGTCAACTGACCCTGTTCAGGCTGGAACGCAAGAAATCTCTTTCTCTGTACTTAAAGACGGTACTGAAGAAGTATCCAGCATGGACAGCTATGCAGTTAAGCCAGCACAATTATCCGTTTCAGACGCAACTTATAAAATTGCCTTCACTTTGAAGAGCAGCAATCTGGTCACTGGTGTTACTTATGAGCAGGATGGTGCTTTTGTTAATGCGACCGTATTAAGCAGTAATGAAGCAGATAATACCCGCGTTATTGAATTCGCCGTAAAGGATATTTCCCAGAAGCTGAATGTTCAGCTTGAAGTTCAAGCAGGACCAAGACTTATGAAGCATACCGTACAATTCTTGTTCGAAGCTCCGCTGGCACCAGGAGAATTCCGCGATGTTCGTGGACACTGGGCTAAGGAATCGATTGAACAAGCGGTTAAGCTAGGCATTGTTAGCGGTTATGGCAATGGAAATTTCCTTCCTAACGGCGATGTGAGCCGGGCAGAGTTCGCTATTATGATCGTCCAGGCGCTTAAGCTGAATGGACAATCCGCTGCTCTTCCTTTCTCCGATGCCGCACTCATTCCGGATTGGGCTAAATCAGCTATTGCACAAGCCTCATTAGCTGGTATTATTAATGGATACGACGATGGTACTTTCCGTGCCGATGACAAAATTACCCGTTCCGAAATGGCAGTGATCATTGCGCGTGCTGCTAAGCTCACCTTAGATCCTAGCGCCAAGCTGTCCTTCGCAGACTCGGACCAAATCCCGTCATGGGCACAATCTTCCGTAGCTGCAGCCGTGAACGCTAAGCTAATCAGCGGTCGGGATGGCAACCTGTTCGCACCTTCAGCCAATGCAACCCGTGCTGAATCAGTTAGCCTGATCCTTACAGCAATAAATTCAATAAAGTAATCCAGTTCTTCCAAGCAGTACAAACATATTTTTTCTCACGAGGATGTCGGGCGACCGATGTCCTCCGTGATTTTGAAGGCAAGAGGAGATGTGACGGGTATGGGTAAGAAGCTACGCAACCTGGCAGCAGCAATAAGCGTTGTTTTAATCGTAATATTGGTTGGATGCACTTCTGCATCCGAGACAGGCTCCAATGGGGGAGCAACTGACCAGCAGCCATCAGACGGTGCGCAGCGAATTGTGTCCTCGACTGTAGCTATAACAGAGATTATGGACGCTCTCGAGATAGATCTGGTTGGGGTTCCTACGAGCGAGAAGGCTTTACCCAAGCGGTACAAGGGAATAACGGACATCGGCAATCCGATGAGCCCGGATATGGAGATTGTGCGTATGCTTAAACCAACGAGCGTGCTCTCTGTAACTACTCTGGAATATGATTTGAAGCCGAAATTCACGAATGCAGGCGTTCAGGCTGAATTTCTTGATCTATCTAGTCTGGACAAGATGAGCAGTACGATTGATTCCTTAGGAAAAAAGTATGGCAAGGAGCAACAAGCCGAGGCCATTGTGAAGCAATATACGACCAAGCTGGCTGCAATAAGTGAGCAAGTGAAAGGCAAGAAACAGCCGAATGTGCTCATTCTGATGGGCATTCCAGGAAGCTACCTGGTCGCTACCGAGCATTCCTATATTGGTGATCTGGTGAAGCGCGCAGGAGGCATCAATGTAGTGAAGGGTGAGAAGGTCGAATTTGTAGCCTCGAATACCGAGCATCTCCAGCAGGCCAAGCCGGATGTGATCTTGAGAGCGGCGCATGGATTGCCGGATGAAGTGGTCAAGATGTTCAATAAAGAATTTCAGAAAAATGATATATGGAAGCATTTTGAAGCGGTCAAGCAAAACAAAGTGTATGATCTTGAGGAATCCTTATTCGGAACCACGGGCAATCTTGCCGTCGGGACTGCGCTCGATCAACTAGTGGAGATGCTTTATTAATGAAAAAGATCGTTATACGGTTCCTGATTATAATCGTGCTGCTGATCGCCGTCGTAGCCGTGTCTATTACAACAGGCAGCATAAAAGTCGGATTGCTGGAGTTCATCCAGGGGATGTTCAGCGGAACTAATGAAAAGGTCGATATTATCAAGGATCTGCGTCTTCCGCGTATCCTTGTTTCGCTGGTTGTTGGGGCGGTATTGGCTGTATCGGGAGTGCTGCTGCAGGCCGTAATGCGTAATCCATTAGCAGACGCAGGAGTCATAGGAATATCTGCGGGCGCTAGTGTGTTCTCCCTGCTTATGCTGAGCTTATTTCCTATTCTTTTCTACTGGCTGCCGCTGTTCGCCTTCATTGGAGGAGCACTTGCCTGGCTTATTGTGTATTCCTTTTCCTGGAAATCAGGTCTGAGCCCGGTGCGGATGCTGCTCGTGGGGGTTGCCGTTAACGCATCATTCACAGGAATAGGGCAATTGCTCACTTCGATGAGCAGATCTTCAATTACAAGCAGTAATCCAGTCACAAACTCGACCTTCTCTTTCCAGACATGGGAGGATGTTCAGGTTATCGTTATATACGGCTCGGTAGGTCTTCTACTAGCTTGGTTGTTATCCTCCTGGTGTAATTTGCTGGGGATGCAGGATAAGACAGCACGCAATCTGGGCTTGAATGTAACCCGAGCCAGATGGATCATATCCGCGGTTGCTGTTTTATTGGCTTCTGCTGCTGCAGCTATTGGCGGCCTCCTGGCTTTCGTCGGTCTCCTGATTCCACCAATTGCCCGCAGGGCGCTTGGCTCCGACCATAAGCTGCTTATTCCCTTCTCGGCTTTGGCTGGAGCACTGTTGGTCCTGCTTGCCGATACGCTTGGGCGAACTGTAATTGCGCCTATCGAGATACCTGCTTCTGTTATTTTGACAGTAGTCGGCGGCCCCTGCTTGCTATTCTTCCTCAGAAAGAGTGGGCGATTGTATGGAAATTAAACAGCTTTTTTTCGCCCATGACAAGAAGAACGATAGTATTAGAGGGATATCGTGCGAAGTGCCCATAGGGCAGGTCACCACCATCATTGGACCGAATGGCTGCGGCAAATCGACTCTGCTCGGTATTATGTCGGGCAATTACAAACCGCGAGCGGGTACAGTTATTCTGGATGGCAAGGTCGTTAACCTCTATAAGCCGAAGGAGCTTGCCCGCAAGTTGGCCGTCGTCCACCAGTCAAACATAGCACCATCGGAGCTTACGATCGAGAAGCTTGTCGGTTTCGGGCGGCTGCCGCATCAAAGTATGTTTGCCCTGGATCGGGAGGAAGATGAGGAGGCCATTGAATGGGCGCTGACCTGCACCAATCTACTGGACAAACGTGGACTGACCATAGACCAGCTGTCCGGCGGTGAGCGGCAGCGGGTCTGGCTGGCTATGGCATTGGCCCAAAAAACACCCGTCCTGTTTCTGGATGAGCCAACGACATACTTGGATATCCGGTATCAATTCGAGCTGTTGGACCTTGTTCGCAGACTTAACGTGTCCTATGGCCTCACTATTGTTATGGTTCTCCACGACATCAACCAAGCGATCAGGTACAGCGATAAAATCATTGTGATGAGAGACGGGGAGCTGTTCAGCCAAGGTGCGCCTCGGGAAGTCGTTACAGTTGAAACGATCCGTACTATTTACGGCGTAGAGGTTATGATCAAGGAGGAAGAGGCGACGGGGATGTATATCGTGCCTCTGGGAATGGCATGATCCGACACTTGCATCAACGCTAGAACCGTCCGGTGATCCACCAGACGGTTTTCTTCGTTCCATGTTCAGTATTTTTTCAGTCCCCCCTGCTATAATGAGCAAAACGAAGGCTCATATCATAGTAGAAAGGGGGCGTGACATGAAGGTTACTGTGGCCGTTATTGATGATGAGCGCCCTGCATTGGACTTCATGGTTAAGTTGCTAGCCAGCCTGTCCTGCGTAAGTCATGTGGACAGCTTCCATGATCCTCAGGAGGCATTGAATGCTTGCTTGCATAATCGTCCGGATGTAGTATTTCTTGATATTGAGATGCCCGTTATGAGTGGGCTGCATATTGCAAGAGAGTTGATTAGCGAGTTCCCTAACATTGATATTGTATTCGTAACGGCGCACTCGAAATACGCTCTATTGGCCTTTGAGACCCATGCCTCGGATTATCTCCTCAAGCCTGTGAATCCATTACGTCTGCAGATTGCTTTCGATCGTATTATCAACAGGAGAACCAGGGACAAACAACCCATTCAGACGATCTCAGGATCGAATGAAGGGGGAGTGTAGCCATTCAAGAGTATGGCCCGGAAGTTAAATTTCATTATTTGCAGGCTGATTATAGGAGCCTCATCATGGCTACAATATAAGATGAAAATAAATGAAACCAACTGTGTGTGGACACGTACTATTAAGTTGGTACACTCATATGAATGGGTTGTTCGCAAAGAGAGGAAGATCTACTGAAATGCAGCGTAAGGAACAACAAGACAACTGGCGTAAGGAAATAGCACCTTTTGAAAAACCCCACATGAAGTCAAGCGTGTGGCAGATTGTGAATACGATTGGACCGTTTATTGCACTGTGGTATCTTGCTTATCTGAGCCTTTCCATTTCGTATTGGCTTACACTTCCTTTGCTATTTGTTGCAGGTGGGTTTCTTATTCGCATCTTCATCATCTTCCATGATTGCTGTCACCGGTCTTTTTTCAAAAGCAAAGCTGCAAATGAAATTCTAGGTACAATAACAGGGATATTAACTGTGGTTCCTTACCATCAATGGCGGCACACCCATTCCGTCCATCATGCCTCAAGCGGCAACTTGGACAAACGAGGTGTGGGCGATATATGGACACTCACAGTGGAAGAATATTTGGCGTCCTCTTTCTGGCGAAGAATGGTTTACAGACTATACCGGAACCCTATCTTCATGTTCGGAATTGGCCCCATCTATATTTTTCTTATTGATTACAGGTTCAATCGTTCGAGTGCAGGGTGGAAGGAACGCATTAATACTTACGTCACTAATATAGGTATTGTAGGATCATATGCCCTGCTGTCTTGGGCCACTGGCTGGTACAATTTCCTGCTCATTCAAGGTCCAATCTTCTTAATCTCCGGTATCGCCGGAATTTGGTTATTCTATGTTCAACACCAGTTCGAGGAAAGCTATTATGAAGACAACAAGGATTGGGACTATGTAAAGGCCGCTATGCATGGAAGCTCCTTTTACAACCTTCCGAAGGTGCTGCACTGGATTACAGGCAACATCGGATTTCACCATATTCATCACCTCAGCCCAAGAGTGCCTAACTACAATCTCGAGAAGGCCCATAATACAAGCGAGGTTTTACGGCAAGTACAGACGATTACGCTCCTAACCAGTCTGAAGTCACTGAACTTCCGGATCTGGGATACCGAGAAGAAGAAATTCGTTGGCTTCAAGGAATTGAAGCGTTACAAAACGACGGAGCCGATTCTCGTCAAGAAACTTCATGAAAGCTAGTTCAATGCTAAGGCAAAGGATTCTATAAGGCCACCGACGAGGTGGCCGTTTCTATCCTGTTACAAGGAGGCTGTCATATATGGAGGATATAATCGAATCTCAGTTTGAATCGGTTGTGCCTATTTTCTTCGCTGCCTTGTTTTCCTTTATATTTGCTAATTTCTTTGTTGTAGTGGTCGGTCTGCTCGTTATCGTGTTTGCAATCCTTTTCTTCGTACTCAAGACCAAGCATTCCCACACGACCCGACTATTGAAGCAGGCAGCGCAATTGCAGCAGGAGACAGCCGCTCAGCTCAGCGGAGTATTAGTATCAGCGGATACGTTCCGTGACCTTGATTTAGGTTTAGCGGAGGGGGAGACAGAAGGAAGATTGCGGCATATGCAGGAATCAGCTCTTGCCCTTCACCAACAATCCCAACAGCTCGCAGACAAGCTGAAGGCCAATCGTCCCGCATTCTTTTCTTTATTGGAGCCGCTACATCAAGCCAAGGCATCATTGCATGAGGCCGAGGATCTGCATCGTCGCGTTCAGCGCTATCTTCACGATATGTCGGGCATCGGGCAGTCGCTTAAGAACACGAATCAACAGATGCGACAGATGGATAGCCGATTGAAGGCAGTGACCGAATTGGTTGTACAGCTCAAGAAAGAGACAGAATTCCCGCTGGATGCTCTACAGGAGCAGTTGGACGAAGCGACCCTGACATTCAACCAACTGGATCAGCTCACAGCCTTTGATTCCTTGCAAGCAGAGCCGAGGCTGAGCAAGCTTGGTCGATCTATAGATGCCTTACAGCAGAGGACGGAAGAGCATCGGAAGAACTTCATGCTCTTTAGGGAGATGCTTGAACGTGTGAAGAGGGCTGAGGACAGGCTGCAGCAGCAGGTAGGGGAGGGGCTGCTTTCTGTTCAGGAAGCTGATCTTAGCGGGATAATGCAGAGGAAGAATGAGATTGTTGCTCAGGTAGAGACAAGGCTGCGTGCTGGCCGTCAAGTGGATCTTCGTGCTGCAGCATTAGATATAGAGGCTATTCTGAGGGAAGCTTCCGAGTCCGAGAGCTCTTAAAAAGAAGAACCTAGCTTGATGATCTCTTTTGGATCCTCTTGACTAGGTTCTTCTTTTTTTACAATACCGGATGTACCCTCTCCTTAATACTATTTGCGAAAAAAGCGTTCCATGATCTGGTTACTCCACGTTCTTGACCTTGCGTACTAATTGCTTCAATATGGTTTTTAATTCCTCTTTGTTCGTGCTGGGCTTGAATTCCTTCTTGTCAATAACGAGCGGTGCGCCGACCACGACGAGGGGAGCACCGAGCTTAGGCATCTCTGCGGCCTGATCAATTGACAGTCCACCAACGGCCTGAACCGGAATAGATACAGCATCAACAACGGCACGCAGATGATCGTAAGGCGATCTCTGAGGATCTTCGCCTCGTTCATCGTAACTCGTGTGAACAAGAATATAGTCGACACCGTTCTGCTCAAGCAGCTTGGCGCACGCCACAGGGTCCGGCGCTGCCATGATGTCGCCCATAACCTTAATCCCGTAATCGCGGGCAGCCCGCACCACTGCGCGTATCGTAGCCGGATGGGCGACACCCATAACAACCACATGAGTGGCTCCGGCCTTGGCCATCATCTCTGCTTCCAGATAGCCGCCATCCATCGTCTTCAGATCAGCTACGATCGGATGATGCGGGAAGGCGCTGCGTAAGGCGGCAACCGCATGCAGACCTTCGCCCAGCAGGAGTGGCGTGCCTGCCTCGATCCAGTCAATGCCTGCCTCCACGGCGATATGAGCAATTTCGAGCGCTTCAGCAATTGTCGTTAGATCGAGTGAAATTTGTACAATCGGTTCCACTTTTAAGCCCCCTTCTTCAGCTTCAACAGAACAGCTTCCATAACATTCAAAACTTTATCAATATCGTCTTCAGAATGCTGGATCGAGTACCCATGATGAACGGGACTGCCGCCGTAATCGTGAAAATAAATGCCTTGCTCATAACAGCCTCTCACAAAAGCAAGCATCTTCCTCCGGTCGTGAACGAACAGATCCTCATAGCGCTGCGGCGGTGTGCTGCGTCCGAACACAATATCGAAACGAGCACCGTAGTGCGGTACGACCATCTCAAGATCATAGGCAGCGATAATACGGTCAATTCCCTCATGGAATCGTTGCTCCAAGTGCCTCAGGTGTTCATAAAAAGCGGGCTGCTCCGCTTCGGAGAAGAACGCGAGCCCGCATAATACAGGGATCAGATGCGCATTGAATGTACCGCTGTGCTGTACAGGACCATCCGGCTGGAAGCGGTCCATGATAGCGGCTTTTCCGCAGAAGGCTGAGAGCGGCAATCCGCCACCGAAGGATTTGCCGATTGTACAAACATCAGGTGTAACGCCGTAATCCAACTGGGCTCCGCCCAATGAAGTCTTGAACGCCGACTGAATCTCGTCGAAGAACAACACAATTCCGGCTTCCTCGGTCAGCTCTCTTACACGCTGCAAATATCCCGGAGCAGGTTTGATGCCTCCGCTGTTGAAATTGATCGGCTCGAGAATGAGCAGTGCAGTTTCCTCTCCGTGCTCGTGAATAATCCGCTCCAGCGCCTCCAAGTCATTATGCGCAACGGGAATGATCCATTGAGCAAGCTCCGATGGGATGCCGGGAGATTCAACATAAGGCCGTTTGCGGTTATCCGGCCAGTTCGCCTCCGGTGGGTGTCCGCCGATGTAGATCATCTCGTGATAGCCATGGAAATGGCCTTCTATACGAATGATCTTCGACCGACCCGTGTACTCGCGGCAAGCGCGGATCAGATGCATAGTCGCTTCTGTCCCGGAAGAGCAAAAACGCACTTTGTCCGCACAGGGAATGTGGGTGGTAACTTTACGTGCAAGTGCTTCGCTGTATTCTGTTTCGAAAGAATTCAGGAAGCCGAGCTCTGTCGCATGGCGCAACGCTTCGGCGATGGCCGGATGGCCGTGTCCGAGTAGACCGGCCCCGTGGGCGCAGCACATATCTATGAAGCTGTTGCCTTCAATATCCCATACACGACTGCCTTGTCCTCGAGCGGCAAAAAAAGGAGTACCGATTGCCTTATTCAATCGGGTAGAGGAATGAACTCCGCCCGGGATGACTTCCCGGGCTCGTGCAAACAACGATTGTCTATTTGTCATGAACGTCCCTCTTTTCTGGATGATAGATCATAAATTATGGATGTGACGCCATACTTAACCCGCCGCCATCCATTGCGATGCAGGCACCGTTAATGAAACCGGATTGCGGATCAGCCAGATAGGCTGCCATACGCGAGATCTCTTCTGGGGTCCCCCAGCGTCCGACTGGGATGGCCTGACTCCAAGCCTCCAATTGCTGTGGAGTGAGAGGGGACATAAGCGTGCGTTCAGTCGCAATGGCTCCAACGATGAGACTGTTCGTGCAGATGCCTTGCGGACCGAATTCCACCGCCAGTGCGCGGGTCATAGCGTTCATTCCACCCTTGGAGGCTGCATAGGGAACACGACCGGAATCATTGGCCATGCTGTGCACCGAGCTTATGTTAATAATTCGACCCCAGCCTGCGGCAGTCATATGGGGCAGAGCCTGCTGGGCACATAACATGGCGCCGGACAAATTAATGGCAATGATGGCTAGCAGCTCCGTGCTTGTAAAGGTAAGAAAAGGCTGAGCAGGGCTGATGCCTGCATTGTTGACAAGCACATCGATGCCGCCCCAAACGTCGCTCAGCTCAGCGAACATGCGGCTCACCTGCTGTGAATCGCTGACATCTGCCGTTACTGATGCCGCAAGGCGACCCATGAAGCGAATCGACGAGCTCACTTCATCCAACCCGTCGTTATGAATGCGATCGTTCACGGCAACATCGGCGCCGGCCGCAGCAAGAGCGAGAGCAATGGCTTTGCCGATCCCGGTCGACGCGCCTGTCACCAAGGCGCGTTTGCCGATTAGTGGCTGGAGTCCACTAGCCTGTTGATTATCCATGCTCCACTCCTCCAGCCTGTACCTTCTTCATTCGATTTATGCTGCGAGCAGTAACCTCAATGTCAGGGATGAAGTCCCGCTGGAAGGGGAACAGGGGCTTAGGGAGCTGCGTGAACGGCATTTGCAGAAATTTAGCGCTGCTAGCGCCAGGTGTGTCTACCCAGTATATAGCCGAGGCCATCTCTTCATAGTTAACGCGAAAGGCTGCAGGCGATTTGACCACGACAATGCGGGCATCCATCGGTTCAAGACCTACGGATCGATATAGGGAGGGATCCCAATTAAATGCCGACTTCTCCATTACAACTACTTGGATTTTGCGTATTTGCAGCACGACAGTCCGGCCCATCTGGTGTTCTCTTCCGGTAAACTGAGGGCCCTTAAATATGAACCTGCCATCACTAATGAGCTTTACGACTGCACGTGTCAGTACCGGCTGATGGAAGCGTGGATCAATTTTGCCGCCTATCGCGAACTCAGCAGAACTGCCTACACCAGCTTCAATTGCTTGAGCAACCGTCTCAGGATCGACGACCGTGATATAGGCGCTTATATCGACATCCCTCTGTACTAATTCATGCAGGATGGCGGTGCTGTCGCCCGGTGAGCCAGAGCCTGTGCCGTCCGCGGAATCGGCGAATATGACCGGTCCCCGCTCGGCAGCGATTGCCTGGTCGACGGCTTCAGCAAGTGGTGTCAGCGATACCGCCATGCGTTCCCGGACGGCCCAGAATTCTTGGGCCAGATTATGTCCGACCTCGGAAGCGAGCTCTGGACTACAGTTCGTCACAGCCAACACAGCGCATCCCGGGTCCGCTATGTCGAGCCAGGGCTGCATCGAGAATACGGATACGGCTAACACATCATGATGCGTTTCTGCCTCCCATACTTTGTCTATGATCTCTTTCATCGGCCCTTTAGTCGTCTGCCCATTTTCCCCGTTAAGGATCATCGGTATTTTTACAAGTGCGCTGGTTGGGACGATCTCCCCCCGAAGCGTACGCAGAAGCAGCTGCGCTGTACGGTAGCCGGTTTCGAACAAATCTACATGCGGGAATGTGTGATATCCGACCAGAATGTCCGCTGTTTCCACCATAAGAGGGGTTACATTGGCATGAAGATCGAGGGTTCCTCCAATAACCACCTGATCCCCGACAAGCGATCGAATGCGCTCAAGGAATATACCAGTTGCATCCAGGTTAGGCTCCAGCAGCATAGCTCCATGAAAACAGAACAACATCCCGTCAACCGGACCGAAGCTCTCCAAATCCTGCGCAACCCGTTCTGTAATCCGTTCGAATACGTCCTGGGTCACAGGGCCGGAGCTCACCGAGTGCGCAGCAATAGAAGGGACAATGTCTGCTCCGGCTTCTGTCAGGGCTCGTATAAACCCGTTCAGCTCGGTTGCCGTGTCAGCAAATTCAGCAAGTATGGCGTCTCCCTCGATATAACAGGTTTGTTTGAACATTTCTATCCCGCAGAGCACCGGGGAGAATGAATTGGTTTCCTGTTGAAATTGTGCAATCAAGATTCTCATTCTCCATTCACTCCTTTACCGGGAAAAACGGCTATTCGTGCATTTGCATTCATCATTCATACACTCCTGTCCGCCGCCTCATTAGGGGGGATGATACTATTGGCAGAGTCAGTAGGGCATATTCCGCGTTGTACGATCCCGTTCGGTGTAACTTGAGGATTGCTCAGGGCAGAGTAACACATAATGAAAGAGCGCCTGTGATGATCCGATTCATTGGCTGAGGAGCAATGCAGCAGGTTGGAATCGAAGAACAGCACAGAACCCGGAGCCATCACACAGGATACGGTTTCGAACAGCCCTTCGAGCGCTTCCATTCGCTGCGGGTCAGTGCCAGTCTGTCCGCCAACCTTGCCATGGTTAAGTCTGCCGAGCTTATGCGAGCCTTTCAGTACGCGTAAGCAGCCATTCTCTATAGTAGCTGCATCCAGAGCAACAAATGCGCTGATCATATGTGGAAAGAGAAAGCCTTGATCGTACCAGTAGCCGTAATCCTGATGCCATTCCCAGGCACCGCCGGTATGAGCTTCCTTCATCATCACTTTACCGTGGAAGAAGCTTGCTTCCTCGCCTAACAGCAGCCGTACAGGATTCACTACGCGGGAGGAAGTGCTGGCACGGGACCATATATCGCCAATTAATGCCTCCCAATAGGCCAGCTTTACCTTATTGCCTTGGCTGTCGCTTGTATTGAGCTCACTGTTGGCAAGTCGGCTGCCTCCATTTACTTCATATAGCATCGCTTCGATTTCCTCTGGAGAAAATACTGAATTAGCCAAAAGATAGCCATCTCGATTAAATTGTTGAACATCCATATAAGTAATTCCCATGATTAGCCCTCCTCAGATGTAAACAGATTCCTTATTGCTGCCTGATTGCAGTTCCGCTGCCGGGTGCCAGTTGAATTGGAAGTGGCGGCGATCCTGCAAGCTGCAATAGGCCATGAAAATGCTGGGTGCTGCTCAAATTAACAAACGCAATGCAGCCCGTCGAACGCACGATCTCCAGCTCAGCAGAGCCCATCTGCTGCGATTCCAGTGTGCAATTATGCTCGATGAAGCCGGCTTGTCTGCCTGCTGCTTCGAATGACCATGTATACTCTCCACCGGTAATACAGGTTCTACCGTCATAGACACGTATGGAAGGGGAGGCGGACGTTGCCAGCTTGCGTGAGCCTGTAAGCTGCTGCTTCCTATCAAGCAAATTGGCAAACACGAGTCCGCCGTCCATCTCAACCAGAACGGTTCCCACGACAGACGACTCCAATAATACGAACTGATTCAGCGCTTCCTTGGTCTGCGCGGCCGTTCGATTGGGCAAGGTGACAACAACAAAGGGCGGTAGGGTCTCGCCGCCTTTGAACTCTGCCGCTTCCCGTTCATTCAGCACCAGGCAATCCTCAATTGCCTTCCACTTCGGATAGCGATGTCTATTGTCATAACGAATGCCGTTCGTACCGAATAATATATAGCCAATCTGGTCGTCCACATTGACGAAGGGAACAGGAGGGAAGCGCCTTGTTGTATCATCCTCTTTACCGAAAAATCCGCTAAACCTTTCAACCCGTCCTCCTACATGGATCGATCTGCGGCCCGGTGCGAGCTCCGGCAGAGCCGAATACTTCTCGTTTCGCACCCCAATCAGTCCCGTATACATGGCGGCTATCCGGCATGGAGCCACTATCGTGAATTGCTCCACATAGATGCTATTCCCGTTCGGTAATGCAACAAAAGCTATTTTTTGACGCACCCGTCCTTCACCATGCGAGATACTAGCCACAGTTGAGAAGCCTTGCTCACTAGCCTTAATCATGTGAGATGTGTCCTCAATCTCGGTAACGAGTCCGCCGATGGAGGGAGTGATCTCCGCCTTGCCGTCATCTGCGAATACAACCTTGCCGATGTAGCTGTTCTCCATTGGCGTAATCGTCCATAATCCTTTGGAGGGCAGGGTGAGTGCCATTACCCGATTGCGCCAGCTAAAGGAGGAGAAGCTGTCCGGAGTTCGGCTAATCGCGACAGATCCGTACGGATACGTATACACACGCGACAGACGCTCGCGCATTTCCTGATCATCCGAAGGGGCGACACCAGGTCCTCCGAACAGATGCAGCATGTAAGAAAGTGCAAGCGTATAAGCGGACAAGCTCTCGAAGTCTTTGGCAGTCTGAAAATCTTTGGGTGAAATCGCGTACTGCTCCCCATCCTCCTCCAGCAGGCAGCCTGTCGAATGGCTAGCCTGCAGCCCCTCGATAGTCGCCATAGTCGTCTGCTCCAATCTGGCAGCATCGGCATTACCGTGAACAACATTCATACATGTATGCACAAGCAGGGCATCGTGTTGACGATTGTACCACCAGTCCTGGGATTGGATTGGAATCGGCAAACCGTCGAACTGTGTCCAGAGCTTAATGGTTTTCTCATAGACATTATTGTTATTCCATAGGACAGTCTCATCCAGACTGGCACCTTGCATGAAGGTCAGAATGCAATAGACGGAGCGAAAGGAAATCGCCGAAGCTACATAATTGGGATGGACCATCCCATGATTCTCAGTCGTGTAGTCAGGAAACAGCGTGGATGTTCGGATCCACTTCTCTCTGAGCGGTGCTCCCCGGTATTCGGTTTGGTTATGTCTGTCGTGGGATACCGTTGCCGAATTAATATTCCATTTCAGGTAAGCATCCTGCCATCTCGCTCGTTCCGGGTGGTCAGGAAACAAGGTGACGGCTGCGAGTATGCCAGTCGCTGTCCATGCGTTCTCTTCACTCTGCGTATCGTAGAAGGAGCCGTCCCGGGGTTCGACCTGCGACCAGCGCTCGGCATACGAGATCACGAGCCTTTCCGCCATTAACCGGGTTTCTTCATCCAGCTCGTTCCAGAACACCCAAGCAGTAAAAGCTACAATAACCACCGAGGAACCGGTTTGTGTCGCTTGAAAGAAGGGAGCGTGTTTGCCGCCCCATTTATTGCCGCTGTTGTATTGATTCTTGCCAGAGGGTCTTACGCAATCCTCGGGCCCCGTGTCATGCGTGAAGCATAAGTACCGCAGCGAGGCGATCGCTCTATCCCGCAATCTTTCCCGCGGAACACCGCTTAGTGTCTCGTCGTAATCACCGAACGCGGCCAACACGGTATAGATGTACATAGGCAGAGAGGTCTCCATCCCGTACCAATAAGCGCCATCCATAAAATATCCGGCATTTGGTCGATGGTCCCATTCGTGAAAGTTTCGGTCCGCGAATGCGATCCAGCGGTGAAGGACACGGGCTATTCTACGGGATGGCTCATTCTCCTTGGCCTTCTCACGCAAGATGGGCGGAACGGAGAGAGGTTGGTTCATTGCGTTTTTGGGTTCCATTATGCAGCTACTCCTTCAGCGAGCCAAGCATAGCTCCCTTAACAAAATATTTTTGCAGAAAAGGATATACGACTAAAATCGGTACAGTGGCGAAAATAACAATTCCCGCTTTCATCATTTCGGGAGTTGTGACCGTCTGCATCTGTATTTGACCGCTCTGTATCATGGAATTAATGTCCGATTCGACAACCAGATTGCGCAGCAGCACTTGCAGAGGCAGTAAATCTCTATCACGGATGTAAATGAGAGGTGCGAAGTATTGATTCCATTGACCCACGGAGTGGAACAAGGCAATAGTTGCAAGCACCGGACCGGATAACCGCAATACCAGATTCGTATAAATCCTGAACTCTCCGCAGCCATCCATCTTGGCAGCATCGAACAGCTCAGTTGAGATGCCTTGAAAGAAGGAGCGCATAATAATAACGTTAAACGCATTCAAAGCGCCTGGTACTATTAATGCCCACAGCGTGTTTTCCATCCCAAGCGATTTGATAACCAAATAACCGGGAATGAGCGGGATGGAGAATACAAGCGTGACGATGATGGCCTGCAGAAAAAGCTTCTTAAGCGGCAGCCCCGGGCGGGATAAGGCAAAGGCAAGCGAGCTTGTTAAGGCCAAGGCAGATAAAGTGCCCGCTACTGTAATGTAAACTGAAACTCCCATTGACCGCCAAATCGTTTTCATCCCAACGATGGTCTGATACACTTCCGTGTTGAATTCTTTGGGCCAAAAGCTGATCATTCCTGCATCCGCATACCTGGCGGAGCTTAATGAAACAGCCAGCAGATGCACAAGGGGTGCGATCATGGTCAGACAGACGGCCAGCAAAAGGATGGTCAGCACGAACTGAAATAGATGCTCTCGATAGTTATTCAATGGCCTCCCCCTTTTAGTAGATGCTTTCACCCGTTACGCGTTTGCTCAGTTGATTCATTGAGACTACCATAATGAGGCCAACCAGGGATTTGAAAATTCCGATTGCGGTCGTATAGCTGAACCTGGCCTCCAGCAAGCCCGCCCGGTACACGTAAGTGTCAATGACTTCACCGACATCACGGACCAGCGGATTGAGGAAGATGAGCACCTGCTCTACGTTATTGTCCAGAACACTGCCGATACGAAGGAGGAACAGAACGACGATTGCCGGCATGAGCAGGGGTAAGGTAATCTGAAACATACGTCGCCATCGACCCGCACCATCCACCATGGCGGCTTCGTACAAGCTTGGATTAATGCCGGCCAGGGCTGCCAAATAAATAATCATGCCCCAGCCGACCTCCTTCCAAATCCCGATCGATACTATAATGCTGCGAAAATAGGAGGGCTCTGTTAGAATGGAGAGCTTGCTGCCTGTTAATTGGGAGATCAGGGAGAACAAGAGTCCCTTCTGAGACAGCAAATTAATGAAAATGCCTCCGATAATAACCCAAGATAAGAAATGCGGCAAGTAGAGCAGTGTTTGCATATATCGTTTCCATAACATACTTCGCAGCTCATTGAGCAGCAGCGCCAGCAAGAGAGGTGCGGGAAAACCGAACAAGATGGAATAGAAGCTAAGCAGCACTGTGTTTTGCAGCACCTCGAAAAACTCTTCAACCTGCAGCATTTTGTGGAAATGCTCCAGCCCTGCCCATTCGCTGCCCCATATCCCATCAAACAAGTTGTAATTTTGGAAGGCGATGATGTTACCGGTTAGAGGAATATATTTGAAGATCAGAAAATGCAGCAGCCCTGGCAGAGCAATAAGCAGCAATACTACCGAGTCTCTCGTAAGTCCCTTTTTCCCCATGCGATTTTCCCCTGTCACTAATTGATGGTTTACTTGATGTTGTTATATGCCTTGTACCAGTCTGTCGCTTCTTTGATCGCTGCATCTCCGCCGCGTTTTTTCCAATCCGCAACAAATGCATCGAATGCCTGGTCCAGCGGCTCCCGTCCTGTAATCACCTTTGCGAACATATCCAGGAATAAGGATCCGGCGGCTGTCCCTGGAATTAATTCCGGAGTGCCTGATAACGCCTGAAGGGCGGGCATGTTAAGATTGTGAGGCTTATAGCTGTTCTTCAAGGCGACTTCTCTGCCCTGCAAATATCTCGTCCGGTCCGCCTCCGGCATAATGGCCAGTACCTTGTCGCTGAACTCAGAAGTCCCCCGCGGATTTAATGAGATCCGGTGAACTTGAGCTTGCGATTTATCTGCATTTTTAGGATTGGCCGGATCGTATTTTACCTTTCCATTTTCCAGCGTATAGTTATAGCCCTCAATTCCGTATGCAAAAAATTGATCGGCTTTGTCATCGGACCAAACCCAATCCAGGAATTTAATAATTTCCTCCGGGTTTTTGGTTTTGGCTGGAATGACCCAAGTGAAGTAAATGCCGTCCGTTTGCGAGATCAGTCCTTTATCACCGTTTGGACCGGTTGGCGCCTCAATCATCGTTACACGGGCATCAGGCTCGTTGACGAATTGACCCGGCTTTGGATAGCTGTTCAAGTCTGCCAAATATACGCCTGCCTGGCCGGCATAGATGCCCTTGGCCCAGTCAGCCCCTTTATTGGTGAACAGGTTTGCATTGATATATTCTTTGTCGTAGAGCATTTTCCAGAACTTGATGGCATCCTTCATCTTCGGGTTGATCATGTCCGGTATTAATTGACTGTTTGTATAAGTCCAGGAAGACGGAAATACACCGAATGACTTGAAGAAGAGATCGCTGTAACTCAAATTCTCACGAACGAGTAGACCGGATTCATCCGTTACATCTCCATTTCCGTTCAAGTCCTGCTTCTTCACCTCTTCAAAGTAAGTCAAATACTCGTCCAGCGTCTTGGGAACAGGCAGCTTTAGTTTGTCTAACCAATCCTGACGGATGTATACGACACGGGAGGACGCATTCTCGAACATAGCAGGAATAGCGTAAATTTTTCCGTTTTTAGTTACTTTAGGACTTTTCCAGGCTTCCTCAGGAATTTTCTTCTTCAGATTCGGTCCGTATTTGTCAATGAGGGGTCCGAGATCCAGGAACACATTCTTATCCACTGCACCTGCATGGGCTGGGGAGTCGATGCTGTCGGTACGGATCAGATCGGGCAAGTCGCCGGAAGCAAAACGCACCGTCAGCTGCTTGTTGTAATCTGGAAGGGCAGCCATAACCTCGAAGCTCAGATCATAACCGGAGAGCTTGGAGAGCTCCTTGATGTACGGATCATTCTTCGCATCAATCTGCATCATGTAGGGCTGATTGGTGTGAGACATCAGAATATTAATCTTGGGAGGTACTTTAGGTGTAGCTGCAGTACTGGCTCCTGGAGATGCAGATGCATTGCTGCCACTGTCTGCAGGCTTTTCGGAGCTGCTGCATGCGCTTACAATAACGCTGAATGCTAAAAGTCCTGCTGCAGCCGCTAAAGATCTTTGTTTTCTTTTTACTTGTACCATGCTTCGATCCCCTCTCGATTATCATGACTTACAGGTTTGATTATAAGAAATCAGCCGCAATCCCAACATGCAAAATGAAACTATTTCTGGTACTTTAAAAAACAAAAAAACGGTGGGTCAAAATACACCCATCCGCTTGCGGTAGTCCATTGGTGTAAGGCCGCAATATTTTTTGAACGCTTTGGTGAAATAGGAATAATCGGAATAACCCACTTCAAGTGCGACCTCGTATGTTTTGGCCGAAGCATTGTTCAGCAGCAGCATCGCTTGCTCCATTCGAATCTCGGTCAACAGCTGAGTGAAGCTGCGGCCGGTCTCCTCCTTCAATAGCCCGCTCAGACGGGAAGCGGACAGTTGGACCCGCTCCGCTACATACGGCAGTGACAGCTCAACGTCGGAGTAAGACTGCCGAACCAGATCAAGCGCTTCCTGTACTTTCCGGCGATGCCCATGCTGTCGAGTTTGGCGCAGCTTCTCAAGCAGCCGCATGAAGATTGTTGCTGCTGCTGCATCCGGTTGCGCCTGGTTCAAAGGCGGCAAGGATAGTCTTGAGGCTTCTAAGGCCTTATCTGAGCGGCTTGATATTTCTCCGAGGACGATCTGCAGCAGATTGGAATAACATTGATGAATCAATGTAAGGGAGAGCTGACCTTGTGCGAACGCCGCTTGAACGGCTGACAGCGTTCGAGCTACCTCCTGATCATTCAAGGCCCACAGCTGCTCTGCCAATCGTTCGCCGTTGGTTTTGCAGAACCAGACCCATTGGCTCATGCCGGAAGTGAGCTGCGCTTCCAGTTGCAGGGAATGCTGGAGCTCCTGCAAATAGCTGATCACTTGCCGATCGTCAAGCGGCTTGAGTAAATATCGGCTGACACCATATTGAATCGCTTGCTGTGCATAGCCAAAATCATTGTAGCCCGATACGATTATAATCTCGGATTCGATGTCTCGAGACCTCAAATTACGGATCAATTCGAGACCGTCCATCACAGGCATCATAATGTCGGTGATGATCAGGTTGGGCCGAATCTGCGATGCAAGCAGGAGGGCCTCGGCTCCGTTCTCGGCTTCAGCCGTAATTTGATATTGAAGTCCTGCATTCATTATGATGTCGCGGAGAATGATCTTCACCGGATATTCATCGTCCACAATCATTACACTATACATGACTCGTCTCCCCTTTGTCCGAGTTATTGCGATACGGCAGTCTGATCTCCACCACAGTGCCCAGCTCACCCGATTCCACGATGTAGAGGCCGTATGGTTTGCCGAATGTATAGACTAGCCGCTGATGTACATTCCACAGGCCAATGGCATCAGGCTCTATTACTGCTTCCTCCGCATCACCTGCAAAAGCGGTATTGTACTTGTCCATTACATGGCTGGGCATTCCGCGGCCCTGATCAATAATTCGAAGTCGATAAAAATCCGGTTCGGCAGTACCGGCAATGGCCATATATGTTGGCTTCAGCTTGTGCTCCATATACCCGTGCTTGATCGCATTCTCCACAAGCGGCTGAACCATAATAGGCACGGCCTGGACGTTCAGCAGATCTTCCTCCTCACACAGCAGCTCCCATCGGAAATCCGTGCTGCGTTCGGTGTAGATCAGGAAGTAGGTTTTGACATTCTCTACTTCTTCATAGAGCGTTACTACACTTTTGGCATGATTCGCGTTATAGCGGAACATGCGTGCCAGTGCATGAGTCATGCGTGTAATGGGCTTCGCGCCGGCGATAACGGCATGGGCATTAATAACCTCGAGCGTATTGTATAGAAAATGAGGATTGATCTGCGATTGCAGCACCTTAACCATGGAATCTCTTTTGCGGATTTGATAGTCCTTCTCCCGCAGCTCCGATTGATATTGTACTTCAACCAGACGTTTGAGCTCATGAACCATTTTGTTGAAGCTGAGATTCAGGCTGGCAATCTCGTGATGCTGCGAGTTGACGGCAGATACTACGGTAAGATCACCCATCTCGGCTCGTTTCATCTGCCGCTGCAATTGTACCATTGATTTCGTCAGAGAATAGGTGAACGAACCGAGCATGAGCATGGCGGTCCCGACAAGCAGAATTACAACAGCAACGGTGATTATGCGCAGCTTTCCCAGCCGATCTGTCAGCTCGTGCTGGGGCACTTCCGCGAGCAGCGTCCATCCCGTGACACTGGAAGGCTTAAATATAATAAGCTTGTCCTGTCCATCTGTAGCCTGGGTAAAATGTCCTTGTTGGCTGTTATCCAATTTAGCCCTCAGCAGTATCGGCATCGGCTGACCGATCGTGTCCCGACTGGGATGAGAGACGATATAGCCCTGATTGTTCACGATCCATAGGAAGCCGTTAGAGCCTAATCGGAACGTCTCGATAGAGGCAAGGACTACTCGCAAATTCAGTTGAATGTATAACACGCCCTGGAGCGATTTGGAGGAAGGATCGTAAATTTTGCGGGCGAAACCAAGTAGAGGCATGACATCCTGGGTGGTAACACCCAGCACCTTGGTCTGCTCTTCTTCGGCCATCTGCAGCAAAATGGAGTCGAACGTCTCCTGAACGTTAATACCGCCGATGGTTGATATTGATTTGCCTTCGGCGCTTAACAGAGAAAACCGATATATTTCAGGACGGTTGAACGTAATGCTTGGGAATAGCTCCGCCTGAATTCTCTCTGCGAGTTGAAATTCCGCATAGCGATCGATAGGAACCTCATTCAGGAAAGCTGTGACAAGAGGATGTGTGATCAAGGGGCTTGTTGTACGCAGCAAATCGGCAAAATAGCCGTCAAAACGACCGCTCACCTGATCAATGAGCTTCTCATTCGATTCAATGGCGTTCTTCTCGATGGTATCAATCGAATAATTGTTCCAGACAACACCCAGCACGAGAAAAGGAACGCAGAAAAAGGCGAGAATAAGCAGCCCGAGCTTCGAATTAAGCGATACCATGCGCCACATTTTTATCATGGAGGCAAACACCCCTAAGGATATGATAAGGAATCGTCCCATCTTCCTTTTAATCGTAAACTGGTGGAAGTTCGGTTCACTCCATCATAAGGCTTTTTTTTTCGGAACGACAGCTTTAATGAGTAGGGAACTATTTACACATTCAGTCATCAGCCCAAAAAACCTCTGGAGCTGTCGCTCCAGAGGTGCTTATTAAGGGTCCATTCGAGGGCGTACTGATTATTACTTCTTCAGCTGCAGCTTGGTATTCAACAGGCCAATTACGCTGTCCGGATGCTCCGAAACCTTCGTATGAGGTTCATTGGTTCCATTGCTTCTGTACCGTACTTCGCGGTGAAAAGGGGATGCGAGCTGCAGCAGGGCGAATTGTTCGCGGTTCTCGACGAACCTTCTCATGGCCCGCTCAGCACCTTGCCTGATCCGTTCGCGCGCAATCTCCGGGTGCAGATGGATGGCGCCATTGTTGCGATCCTTGTACTGATCCACGGTGCATTCCTCGCCGCTTCCCGGTAGAATCCCGCGTTTGATGCTGACCGTCTCAATACCCTGGACCAGCTCTGCCGCTTCTACTGTAAAAGCTTCATCACCGGCTCCGAATATCGAGCGGACTCCGAGCTCTGCTCCACACATAGCCATCTGTCCGAATTCACCGACCGAAATATCATTTATACGATAATCGATGACATCGAACCAGCCTGTATGAGCCATTTGTGCACACTCAGTGCTTGCCTTGGCATGTTGTCCTACCCATGCCATTGCATCGAACGATGCATCGAGCATGAACGGGTAAGGTCCAGGAAGAGGTCCTCTCAAAAACTGGGCGCGCTTGTCGAGCAGCAGGTTGTTGATGCCACCATAGCCATGGCCGTCTGCAACTACAAATTCGGTCGCCCCGGCTGCGGCAAAGCCCTCAATTGCTGCATTCACTTCCAAAGTTAGCAATTCTTTGCCTTCGGCATAATATCTGCCTTGGGGCGTTACCCACTCATCGTGACTTACTACGCCGCATACGCCTTCCATGTCGGACATTATAAAAATCTTCACAGTTTCCCCTCCTGTGCAGTGCCTGTCAATTTTGTTCCTGCAATACTCATTGTGCACTACCAGTTCTACTGTGTAAAGCAGTAAAATGCGAGCCATTGAAAGTATTATTAGGCGACCGTGGGGCGAGCCGCGGTAATGTCATGCTTGCCTTGCGGAACGATGACCTGTGCCCATGCCAAGCCGAATTCGCGCTTGATGCGAGCCGTGACTGGCGCTCCGTCGCACTGCCATACAAGCTCATCTGATTCCCGCAAGGGGATCGTGACGATCATGCCATCCGCATATGCGCAAAATACAGTAAAGCTCATAGCATCATTGCTGGGATTATCTGCGAATTCCACGGTGGAAAGCGCGCGTGCATTCCACCAATCAGCCAGCGCGTCATTTCCCATATGAACGATATGCACTTCCCGCTCAGCGATATGCTGAAGCATGTGTTCAATGGCCTTGCGGCAAAGCGGGAAGTTCACGATGTAATACGGATGATAGAAAATATTCATCACGCTATGGTAGCGGATCGCCGTATCGATTGGCTCGTATAGATCCGCCGGGGCATAAGTTTCTCGGTCGCCAATGCTGCCGCGATGTCCGAGCTCGTAACAGACGATCGGCTGCTCCAGCAGCGCGATGCGCTCGTTGCCGCGCTCGTAATTCTCGTAAAAATGGAAGGGGAAGGACGTACCTGATCCGAACCCGTAAAATGGAGCATTCACGTAAGGGTGGTTGCCGGTAAACGGCGAGCCAATAAACGTATTGTCTGCTAGTCCGCCGTACTTCGCGAGCCAGCGCGCCAACTCCGTTCCTCCCTGCCAGTTCGTGCTGTGCATCAGGGTGGAGCCTGCTCTTATTCCGTATCGCTCATAGAACAGCTCGCTCTGGTAGCGCACCTCCTCTTCGGAGATAACATATTCGTTATAAGGATGCAGGAAATTGTACCACAGCGATATTTCATGCCCGTTAGCCTTAATATGCTCGAACTGCTCCCGGGTCATGGGATGCCCGTCCTTCGCTCCGGCGTGCTGTTCTACTCCAACGTTGATATGATAGGCAAGCCCGTGCTCATGCATCCAGTCTGAGGCGCCTACGGACCACTCAGCAGGACCGAAATATTCATCTCCAGACCAATAGAACAACGCATCGGGAACTAACTCCCGCTCTGGCGGGATCGGATATATAAAGGGTTGAGGGCGGTAGGCGCGTGCGATCATATTCCGAATTAAGAAGGCGATCTCATCGGCATAGGGCACTTTTCGCGAGTTTTCCCCTATGATTTGCAGATTAGCTGCTTTTTTCTCGGTTTTGATCTTGACCGATTCCTCTATGGGTCTACCCTCATGCAAAAGCCATACCGTCTTGGCCGCATCAAAGCAGAAGTAGCCGGCATAGCCAGCTCCATTGGAATGCCAGGTGACCGCTGGGGCACCCAAATCCTTGCCGTGCTCGTCATACAAATGCGCGAGCTTCTCCGCCTCTTGCGTCTGGACGATGCGGACAGAGGAGAATATGAGCAGCTTCTGCTCTGCATGATAGAGCGAATGGACGCCCTCGGTCAACGCATGCGGCCATAGCTCGAACTTGGCGGTCAGCGCGTAGTCGTCGGGCTGCTGCTCGATGGCTGCGGTCCCGCAAATGCCGAACAACTCGTCGAGTCCTTCGGCTGCGAATCCGATCGCCACGCCGCCGTCGTGCACCCATCGGCGCAAGTTCTCCTTCATGTCAGACGTCCATCTGCCACTCGTTCGGCTGCCTATGATCAAGACATCGACCTCGCTCAGCCCATCCTCCCGAACCAGATCGGCCAAAGGAAGAGCATAGGCTGAGGCTCCAAGCATCGAGGCCATTTCACCCGAGTACAAGTCCCAATAATTTTCCCCGTTCGCATTAAGCTCCCGGCGGATTTCTTCATCTACTAGATAGGCCAACATCCCATGAGCCCCACCTTTCCCGTGTGTAAGCAGGCACGTATTACGTGTCTGCATTTTCAGCCAGTTTAGGCCATTCAACGGTCGCATTCTGTTTTTATTCGCGGAAATTCGGTACTTCCTTCATGATTCCACCTTCATCCGCGGACTCGGCTGCCAGAATGGCAGGAGCAGCCGTTTCAACGGCCTCATACACGTTCATCGTCACATCCGAGTCTTCCAGTATGGCGCGCACGAAGCTCTCCACAGGCCAACCGTCCACTCCGCCATGGCCGCTTGTCTGGACGAACTCGCTTGCCTGGTCAGAGCGTAGCGTCCAGTCCATTTCCGTCCAATCGTCGTCGCCGCTGCTCCACATTCTCGGTTTATCCGCCTTGGATCGGCTCCACTCCACAGTGCGCTGCGTACCTTTCACCTGATACCAGTGACAGGACGTATGACGGCGCGGTCCATGCGGAGTACTGAACCCAACCGCCGCTCGAATAATCGTATCGTTGCTCGTATGCATGAGCGCCACCTCTATGTCCCGCACCGACCATTCCGGATGAGTATAGCCTTGAGGGCGGGTTCCGTAACAGGAAACCCGCGTAACCCGATCATTCGTTATTTTTAGCAGAGGACTGAGTGTATGGGGCAAATACAGGATGGGATGACGGAATGTAAGATCTCGCCATGAACGCTCCAACTCGGAGCCAGAACCTGCTTCTTCAGGGGCGGAATAGAGCTTGCCTGTTTTGAGATCAGTGAACCTTCTCCAATTTTCCTCGTAATGGAAATATTCTCCCTCTGCGAACAGGATTTTGCCGAACTCTCCGTTACGGGCCATCTGTTCCCACTCCTGAACGAACGAAGCATAGCGGAGCTGCTCGCACAGCTGATACTTCATCCCTGTTTGCTTCACAGTGCGGACAAGCTTCCAGCACTGTTCAATGGTATATGCGGCTGGCACCTCCGTTGTAACATGAATCCCGTGTTCCATGGCGTAACAGGCCATGTCGACTTGAATCGTAGGCGGTGCTGCGATCACCAAAGCATCAACTAGTCCGGAGTCGATTAACCGCTCAAACGAGGTGAAGCGAGCGACCCCAGGCAATCCAAGCTTATCTGCCGCTTCATTCACGATGGGCTCGAATCGGTCACATAATGCGGTTATTTCACAATCCGGGTGGGCGTTGTAAAGCGAAGCCAAATACACCCCTCTGCGGCCCGTACCTACTATTCCCATGCGAAGCTTATTCTTTCCTGGCATCTCTTTCTCCTCCTTGATCGCGTTTTTTGGTGAAACGCTCTATCTTGATCCCTGCAGAGGCCCCACACGAAATCGTTGCGCTCCATTTTTTCCCGGCTCCAGTACGTACAGCACATTCCCACAGCATTCCCGTTTTGTCGCCGGAGCCCAATGTCCCGATTTATCCAATACCTGTACAACACCCGCCTTGTTAAAGTCAATGAAGACGGCGACAGGAGAGATCAGCTCATACTCAGAGCTGCCGACTCTCCTTAAGTGCGCGGATGCGTATACAACGACAATATCTCCTTTTTTCACATCGTAGATGGTGAGATCATCGCCGCTTGCAAATCCGGCAGTATCATCCACTTCAAGTCCGGCATAATTGGCGCAAACCGAGCGAATACGAGTCGCTGACCCGCGGCCGTTCACAACGAGTTTTTCGTTGAAATAACGGTTCGGCCCCTGACGGAGAACGTTTCGCGAATACGGCAAATTCACTCCATTCGGCAGGATGCTCCCGATTGGCTCTGCGTTCAGCCTGCCGCGAGCAAGTGTAAATCCACCTGGTTCCGAGTAAATACGCAGGTGGTCAGCTCCGGCTGCCTCGGCGCTTATAACCAAGTACGGGGAGCTGCGGGAATACTCTCCTTCTCCACCCGTAATGAAAACATAATGATTTTCCAAGCTTGCAGGCAGCAAGGCCAGGCCTTGTACAAGCATGCTCCCTTGCTCGTAGTCCACGGAAATGATCTTTCCTTCATATCGGCTATGTTCGAGTCGAAGCTCAAGCTCTTCTGCAACCAGA